>NZ_JBEZEK010000002.1:374231-442526 GCF_040648835.1 Micromonospora sp. NPDC049081
GACCCACCGACCCACCGACCCCGGATTACATCCGCTCTCGGTCCCTATCCCAATTCCTATCCCGGTCCCGGTGACCGGCACCGATCCCGCCGTCAGCCACTGATCCCGATCCCGACCCGTCGGTCGTCGGCGGTCGGAGCGGCCCCTTCTTTTCGTGGATGGTGTTCATCAATGCTCTGCATGGCCTGTCGGCCGGAGTGGCGATTCGTCTACGTCATCAGCTCGACAGGACGCCCATGAGACATCAGCGGGGACGGCTATAGGGGGATCGATCTGCCGATCTACCGCTCGCCGGCCGGCCCTCTGGTCTGCCTACCGGCCCTCCTCCGGCCCGCGCCGGCCCACCGGCCCGCGCCGGCCCACCGGCCCGCGCTGGCCTACCGACCCCCGCGCTGGCCTACCGACCCCCGCGCTGGCCCACCGACCCCCTTGCCGGCTGGCGGGGCTGGCCCGCCAGCCCGCCAGCCCTTGCCAGCCCGCTGGGCTACGTAACCGGAGGGTCCGGGCGAAGAGCCGACGGCGTCCGTAGGCACAGGCAATTCCGAGGGCGTGGGCCGTGACCGGCTGTGGGGCGGGCGGAACAAGCGCGGGATGAAGCAAGGGAGGCCGGGGCAGGGGAGGCCGGGGCAGGGGAGGGCGGGCGGAGCAGAGGGCAGGCTGGGGACGGGGAGGCGGGCAGGGGCGGTGACGGTGAGGATGCGGCCCGTGATGTGGGATCCCGCACGTGGTCATTGGCCCACCTCCGCAGGGTGTGGGAGCATGGCTGCATGACCGCCGCTGTCGTCCGCCGCTTCGTGGCCCGTCGCCACGTCGACTACGGCCGCGTGCGCAGCGCGATCTGTCCGGCCCACTGACGACGCCCGACTCATTCGTCTCGGGCGCGTGTTCCGCGCCGGCCGTTCCGACACCGTTGTCCTCGGCCCTTCCCGGGCCGGCTGCCGCCGCGAGCGCGCTCCCACCGAGGCACCGCAGAGACAACGGAGGACGCCGCGATGGCGGTCAGCAGCACCCCGGCCCGTCCCGGGACCCCGACGGCCACCGCCGTTCCCGCCACCCGTGCCCCCCGTCGTCCCCGTGGCGAGGGACAGTGGGCCCTCGGCCACCGTGAGCCGCTCAACCCCAACGAGCGGATCAAGAAGGACGACGACCCGCTGAACGTCCGGGCCCGGATCGAGAACATCTACGCCCACGGTGGTTTCGCCTCCATCGACCCACAGGACCTGCGCGGCCGGTTCCGCTGGTGGGGCCTCTACACCCAGCGCAAGGCCGGAATCGACGGCGGGCGCACCGCCGTGCTGGAGCCGCACGAGCTGGAGGACGAGTTCTTCATGCTCCGGGTCCGGGTCGACGGCGGCCAGCTCTCCCTGGCCCAGCTCCGGGTGATCGCCGACATCTCCCGGGAGTTCGCCCGGGACACCGCCGACATCACCGACCGGCAGAACATCCAGTACCACTGGATCCGCGTCGAGGACATGCCGGAGATCTGGCGTCGGCTGGAGTCGGTCGGCCTGCAGACCACCGAGGCGTGCGGGGACTGCCCCCGTATCGTGCTGGGCAGCCCGGTCGCCGGGGTCGCCGAGGACGAGGTGCTCGACCCGACCCCCGCGCTCGACGAGATCGTCAGCCGGTACGTCGGCGACAAGGCGTACTCGAACCTGCCCCGCAAGTTCAAGACCACGATCTCCTGGCTGGTCGACACCCCGTACGAGGCGAACGACATCGCCTTCCTCGGGGTGGAGCACCCGGAGCACGGCCCCGGCTTCGACGTCTGGGTCGGCGGCGGCCTGTCCACCAACCCGATGCTGGCCAAGCGGCTCGGCGTCTGGGTGCCGCTGGCCGAGGTGCCGGACGTCTGGGCGGGGGTGGTCGGCATCTTCCGCGACTACGGCTACCGCCGGCTGCGCAACCGGGCCCGGTTGAAGTTCCTGGTCGCCGACTGGGGCGTGGAGAAGTTCCGCGAGGTGCTGGAAAAGGAGTACCTGGGCCGTACCCTGCTCGACGGCCCGGCCCCGCAGCTGCCCGACAAGCCGGTCGACCACATCGGCGTGCACCGGCAGCGCGACGGGCTCAACTACGTCGGGGCCGCCCCGGTGGTCGGGCGGGTCTCCGGCGGGCAGTTGACCAAGCTCGCCGACGTGGTCGAGGCGCACGGCAGCGACCGGGTGCGGCTCACGCCGTACCAGAAGCTGCTGGTGCTGGACGTGCCGCCGGCGCGGACCGAGTCCCTGGTCGACGAGCTGCGCGGGATCGGCCTGGAGGCCCGGCCGTCGGCCTGGCGGCGCGGCACCATGGCCTGCACCGGCATCGAGTTCTGCAAGCTGGCCATCGTCGAGACCAAGGCGCGCGGCGAGGAGCTGGTGGCCCGGCTGGAGGAGCGGCTGCGCGACTTCGACGCCGACATCTCCATCCACCTCAACGGCTGCCCGAACGCCTGCGCGCGCACCCAGGTCGCCGACATCGGCCTCAAGGGGCAGCTGGTGGTCGGCCCGGACGGCCGGCAGGTGGAGGGCTTCCAGGTGCACCTCGGCGGCGGGTTGGGGATGGCCCAGGGCCAGACCGCCGGATTCGGCCGCAAGCTGCGTGGCCTGAAGACCACCGCCGACGAGCTTCCCGAGTACGTGGAACGACTGGCCCGCCGCTACCTGGCCGGCCGGACCGAGGGCGAGACGTTCGCCAACTGGGTGATCAGGGTCGACGAGGAGGAACTCCGATGAGCGAAACCCGATCCGCGCCGCTGTACTGCCCGTACTGCGGCGAAGAGGACCTGCGGCCGAACGAGGCCGGACACGGCGCCTGGGAGTGCCACGCCTGCGCCCGGGTCTTCACCGTGAAGTTCAACGGCCTGCTGAGTCGGGCGGTGGCCCGGTGACCCGCCTGCTGTCCGCCACGGGCCTGGGCCTGGTCGGTTCCGGCGGCCCGAAGCTGACCGATCCGGCCCGCCGTGACCCCGCCCGGCGTGACCCGGCCGAGTTGCGGGCGTTGGCCGAGCGGGCCGGCCGCGAGCTGGAGGGCGCCCCGGCGCTGGAGATCGCCCGCTGGGCGGCCGACACCTTCGGCGACCGGTTCTGCGTGACCAGTTCGATGGCCGACGCCGTGCTCGCCCACCTGGTGTCCCGGGTCGCCCCCGGGGTGGACGTGGTCTTCCTCGACACCGGGCTGCACTTCCCGGAGACGCTACGGGTCCGCGACGAGGTGGCCCGCCGCCTGCCGGTGAACGTGCGTTCGATCCGGCCCCGGCAGACCGTCGGCCAGCAGGACGGCGAGTACGGCCCCCGACTGTTCAACCGCTCCCCGGACGACTGCTGCCAGCTGCGCAAGGTGGAGCCGCTGGAGCGGGCCCTGTCCGGTTACGACGCCTGGGCCGCCGGGCTGCGCCGGGACGAGTCGCCGACCCGGGCGAACACGCCGGTGGTGACGTTCGACCCCCGGCGCGGCAAGGTCAAGGTGAACCCGATCGCCGCCTGGTCGCAGGCCGACGTGGACTCCTACATCTCCCGCTACGACATCCCGGTCAACGAGTTGCTCGGCCGGGGCTACGGCTCGATCGGCTGCTGGCCGTGCACCCGCCGGACCAAGGCGGGGGAGGACCCCCGGTCCGGCCGGTGGGCGATGTTCGAGAAGACCGAGTGCGGTCTGCACCTCTGACCGGCCCGGAGCGCGTTCCGGTGGCCGGCGTGGGACTCACCACGCCGGCCACCGGCCTGTCCGGTGCCGCCGTCGCGCCCGCCGTGGTGCGGCCCGGTGCCGCCGTCGCGTCCGGCGCGGCGCGGCCCGGCTCCGGGGTGCCGGTGGTGCTGGTGGCACACGGCAGCCGGGACCTGCGGGCGGCGGCGGCGACCCGGGCGTTGGCCGGTGCCGTCGAGGCCGCCCGGCCGGGCACCCCGGTGTTGCCCAGCTGGTTGGACCACACCGATCCGGGGCCGACGGAGGTGCTGCGGGGGCTGGCTGCCGCCGGTCACCGGACGGCGGTCGTGGTGCCGTTGCTGCTCACCGCCGCCTACCACCGTCGGGTGGACGTCCCGGCGGCGGTCACGGCGGCCCGGCAGGTCGGGCCCGGGCTGACGGTACGGGTGACCGACGTGCTCGGTCCGGCCGACGGGACGGTGGACGCGGGGCTGCTGGCCGGGCTGGCCGGCCGGTTGGCCGAGGCCCGACCCGGGCCGGTGGACGCGTTGGTGCTGGCGGCGGCGGGCACCCGGGATGCGCGGGCCCGTGGTTCGGTGGGGCGGGTCGCCGCCGCCCTGGCTGACAGTTTCGGGGTGCCCTGCACCGTGTCGTACGCCTCGGCTGCCCCGCCGACCGCCGACGTGGCGGTGACCCGGCTGCGCGGGGCGGGTGCCCGTCGGGTGGCGGTGGTGGCGTACTTCCTGGCCCCGGGGCTGTTCCACGACTCGGTGGTGGCGGCGGCCGACCGGGCGGGTGCGGTGGCCGTCAGCGGGCCGTTGGACGACTCGCCGGAGTTGGTCGACCTGGTGCTGCGCCGGGTCGACGCCGCCGCTGCGGAGTGATGTGCGTCACTGCCCCGACGCTACTTTCCGTGATTGCGCCGACACCGGCATTTCGGTCCGCTTGATCACGCAGAGTGTGGAAAGCAGAACGCCCCGGCGGGGTGTGAACCCGGCCGGGGCGAACAGCGTGTGATGGTTTTCAGGCGGAGTGAGCGCGCAGCACCCGGAGCCCGCCACGGCGCTTGACCGCGCGGCGCTCCTCCTCGCTCATCCCGCCCCAGACGCCGGCGTCCTGACCGGACTCCAGTGCCCACTGGAGGCACTGGTCGGTCACGGAGCAGCGCCGGCAGACGGCCTTGGCCTGCTCGACCTGAAGAACAGCCGGGCCGGACGTCCCGATCGGGAAGAACAGCTCCGGGTCCTCGTCGCGGCAGACGGCATTGTGACGCCAGTCCATGGCGGCAACACTCCTCATTCTGGATGGATGGCAGATAACGCTGGTGCTTTTCTTATTTGCGTCCGCAGTGCCGGTCGTCACGGTTCGCGTACGACTATTCAGCATTGCGTGAGCAGACTCGTTCAGCGCCTGGGCCTGCTGGAACTGCTCAACCGGCCGAGCATGTCCTGGCAATGTCCCGGTAACTCAAGTTCGCTTGTGAATACTTTCACGAACGAACGCGATGTCAAGGGGTGACGCTCGGAAAAACTCCGCTCGGTGAGCAAGCTCACGACCCTTTTGTCGGGTTCTCAGGCTTCCCTGTTACCCGGCGTACCACAGTCGAGGATCAATATAGTACAGTCCGCGTGACATTGCTGACATTTCCGGCACTCCTCCTCGGTGTGGCGGCCACCGCGCCGCGCGGTGTCCCGACCGCTCGACCTAGGGCGTTACCCGAGACCTAGCAGATTACTCTCAGTGCGCCGGAAACGGAGGTGAATCTGACTTTGTGTCGCTCGCCGAGGTAGTCCCCGTCCAGCTGGAAGGCCTGCGGACGGGCTGAGACCAGCGTGAACTCCTCCAGATCGTGCAACCGCAGCACCTGCTTGCCGCGCGGATCGGGGTGTCGGGACAGCAACTGAGTCACTGTCCGTGTCGTACTGGCGACGCGCAGCTGACGTAGCGCCAGCACGTCCAGCCCGAGATCGAACGACGCCTCCGGGTTCGGGTTGACCTCCCGGTCGCCCAGGTACGTCCACGGCGCGGTGTTCTGGATGATCACCGTGCCCAGCTCGCCCTCGGCCGGCTCCCCGGGCCGCTCCAGGCTGATCGCCGGATGCCGGCGGTGCGCACCGAGGAAGTAGTGACTGAGGGTGGAACGGAAGTAGAGCGACGGCGAGGACACCCGGCCCCGTCGCCGGGCCTGCTCCACCCGGTGGATCACCGCCGCGTCCAGGCCGAAGCCCGCGCAGAAGGTGAAGTAGCGGTCGTCGGCCCGCCCCAGCCCGATCGTGCGGGACCGGCCCAGCCGAAGCCCCTCCAGGATCATGCTGGTGCCGTCCGCCCACTCCCGGGGCAGCCCGAGGGCCCGGGCGAAGACGTTCGTCGAACCACCCGGCACGGTGGCCAGCGCCGGCAACCGCTCCGCCGGGGAGCCACCGGTGCGGATCGTCGGCGGATCGGCGGTCATCAGGCCGTTGACCACCTCGTTGACGGTGCCGTCACCACCGAGCGTGACCACCAGGTCGACGCCCTCCTGGGCGGCCTCCCGGGCCAGGTCGGTGGCGTGACCCCGACGACGGGTGTACCGCACCGACAGGTCTACTTGGCTGCGCAGCGCCCGGACCAGCACGTCCCGGCTGCGTTCGCTGGTGGTGGTGGCCTTCGGATTGACCACCAGGACGGCCCGCATGGCCGGCACTTTACGTGATCGGGCGGGGGTATCGTGGCCCGCGTGACGATCGACTCCGCGCCGGTTCCCGACACCCTGCGCTGGGCGGTACGCCTGCTGCGGGCCGAGGCCGTCGCGCTGGCGGCACTCGCCGGCTGGCTGGTCTGGGCCGACCTCACCGCCACCCGGACCGACCTGGTCTCGGCACTCTTCGTGACGGGGTTCGCCGTCGGCGGGGCGGCGGCGCTCTGGGCGTTGGGTGGGGCGCTGGCCTGCCGACGGGCCGGTGCCCGCGCCCCGGCGATGGTGCTGGAGTTGATGCTGCTGCCGGTCGGCTGGTTCATGATCTCCGGCGGGCTGGGCTGGCTCGGCGTGCCGCTGATGGTGCTCGGTCTCGGCGTCTGCGCGCTGCTGGTCAGCCCACCCACCACGAAGGCCCTGGGCTTCGGCTGACCAACCCGGTGACACCGCGCCCGGCGGCGGGCTCAGTAACCGGAGCGGCGGGTCAGCAGTGAGATGGTGGCCCGGCCGTCGGTCGACTCGGCCGCCGCCGCCGTGGTCAGCGCGGTGAGCACCTTCCAGGCGAACGAGGACTCGCCCGGGAGGGCGGCCCCGCGCACAATCGGCACCGTCACCTCGACGGTCAGCGCGTCCTCGGTGACCGCGAAGCGGCACTCCAACTCGGCGTCGCGGGTGGCGATGGCGAGCAGCATCGCGCACGCCTCGTCCACCGCGATGCGCAGGTCCTCGATCTCGTCGAGCGCGAACTGGAGACGGGCCGCGAGGCCCGCCGTGGCGGTGCGCAGTACGCCCAGGTAGCCGCCGTCGGCGGGCACGGTGAGGTGCACCACGTCGTCGTCGGTCGCTGGCTGGCCGGTCAGTTGAGTCACGCCTCATCCCCCCGGTCCGGGACTCTACCCGGCCGGGCATCCGGACGCGTGGCCGACGTCACCCCTACCGCGGCGAGCGCGCGCAGCGCCGCCCCGTCGAGCCGGTAGGGCACCCACTCGGTCATCGGCCCGGCCCCGATCGAGGCGTAGAACCGGGCGGCCGGGTTCCAGTCGATCATCCACCAGTCGAGCCGCTGGTAACCGCGTTCGACGCAGATCCCGGCGAGGGTGGCGAGCAGCGCCCGACCGGCCCCGGTGCCCCGGTGGGTCGGGCGGACGTACAGGTCCTCCAGGTAGATGCCGTGCACACCGGCCCAGGTGGAGAAGTTGAGGAACCACAGCGCGAAGCCGACCGGCTGGTCGTCGTCGTCCACGGCGACGTGCCCGAACAGGGCCGGTGCGGGGCCGAACAGCGCGGTGTCCAGCTGCGCCGTGGTGAGCCGGCACCGGTCGGCGGCCCGTTCGTAGTCGGCCAACTCGTGCACCATCGCGACGACGGCCGGCACGTCCTCAGGACGTGCCGGCCGTATCGTCGGTGCCGTGGCGGGCACGGTCACGCCTGCTTGGTCTCCCAGAAAATCTTGGAGATCTCGTCGATCTTCTGGAGCAGCTCGTCGGCCTTGGCCGGGTCGGTCGCACCCTTGGCGCCGGCCGCGCCGGCCGCCTTGGTGGCCTCGTTGAACAGCTGGTGCAGGTGCGGGTACTTCTCGAAGTGCGGCGGCTTGAAGTAGTCGGTCCACAGCACCCACAGGTGGTGCTTGACCAGGTCCGCGCGCTGCTCCTTGATCAGGATCGCCCGGGTACGGAACTCCGGGTCGGTGTTCGCCTGGTACTTCTCGCAGATCATTTTGACCGACTCGGCCTCGATCCGGGCCTGCGCCGGGTCGTACACGCCGCACGGCAGGTCGCAGTGCGCGCTGGCGGTCACACGGGGTGAAAGGATGCGGGCAAGTCGCATCAGGGTCCTCCATGGGATGTTTGCGATGATCCGAGCCGACACTACTCCTGAGCACGTCCCCGGCAGGGGCGGAGGGGAAACCTCGTGACGGTCGACGGGTCCGGTTCCCCCCCACGGCTGTCCGCCCCCCTCACCGCCGTGGGCGTGACCGGGCCGTCCATGTCGCCGACCCTGCGCCACGGCGACGCCGTCCTGGTCCGGCGGGGCGGTCGGCCGGTCCGCCCCGGTGACGTGGTGGTGGCCGTCTTCCGGAGCCGCCCGGAACTGCTGGTGGTCAAGCGTGCCGTCCGCCCCCAGGAGGGCGGCTGGTGGTTGCACGGTGACAACGCGCTGGTCACCGACGACTCCCGGGCGTACGGGGTGGCCGACGTGCTGGGCCGGGTGGTGCTGCGCTACTGGCCCCGCCCCGGCCGGCTGGCGACCACGCCGATATGACCCTCCTCACAACCCGGTACGGGTCGGCTGACTATGCTCGGGAGGTGCCCGGGTGACCCCCGTACCGCGTACCGCGTGTCGCCGCTCCGCCTCACCTCGCGCCCTCGCGCCGGCCGCTCCGTCTGCTCGACAGATCCTGGAGTCACCATGTCTGCGTCCACCGTGGATCCCGCTGATCCCGTCTTTCTGCTGCACCGGGGCGGCAAGCTCGCCGTCGCCCCGACGGTCCCGCTGAGCACCCGCGAGGACCTCTCCCTGGCGTACACCCCGGGGGTGGCCCGGGTGTGCGAGGCGATCGCCGCCGACCCGGCCCTGGCCGACGACTACACCTGGGTGTCGCACACCGTCGCGGTGGTCACCGACGGCTCCGCCGTCCTCGGGCTCGGCAACATCGGCGCACGTGCCTCGTTGCCGGTGATGGAGGGCAAGGCGGTGCTGTTCAAGCAGTTCGCCGACGTCGACGCGGTGCCGATCTGCCTGGACACCCAGGACGTCGACGAGATCGTGGCGACGGTGCGGGCCCTCGCCCCGTCGTTCGGCGGGATCAACCTGGAGGACATCAGCGCCCCACGCTGCTTCGAGGTGGAACGGCGGCTCGACGAGATGCTGCCCATCCCGGTCTTCCACGACGACCAGCACGGCACCGCGATCGTGGTGCTGGCGGCGCTGCGCAACGCGGCGACCCTGCTGCACCGCAAGCTCGGCGACCTGCGGGTGACGGTCAGCGGGGCCGGTGCCGCCGGGATCGCGGTCACCCACATGCTGGTCGCCGGGGGAGTGGACCCCGCACAGGTGGTGGTCTGCGACTCCCGGGGCGTCATCGGGCCGCACCGCACCGACCTGACCGCGACCAAGGCGCACCTCGCCGAGACCACCAACGCCGAGGGCCGCCGGGGGGACGTCGCCGAGGCGCTGCGCGGCGCGGACGTGCTGATCGGCGTCTCCGGCGGGCGGATCGCCGAGGCGGCGGTCGCCGGGATGGCCCCGGGCGGCATCGTCTTCGCGCTGGCCAACCCGACCCCCGAGGTCGACCCGGAGGTGGCCGCCCGGCACGCGGCGGTGGTCGCCACCGGGCGCAGCGACTACCCCAACCAGATCAACAACGTGCTCGCCTTCCCGGGGGTCTTCCGGGGCGCGCTGGACGCGCGGGCCACCCGGATCACCGACGGGATGAAGGTGGCCGCCGCCGACGCGATCGCCGGGGTGGTCGACGGGTCGCTCAGCGCGGACGCCATCGTGCCGTCGCCGCTCGACCCCCGGGTCGCCCCGGCCGTGGCGGCGGCGGTCGCCGAGGCGGCCCGCCACGACGGCGTCGCCCGCGCCTGAACCGACCGGTCGCGTGCCGCACGACGCGCCCCCGAGCAGGTGTGGAGGGTCCGGGCCGACGGCCCGGACCCTTCATGAACGATCGTTACGCTGTTACGGTGCGGATCATGCGTGCCGCCTATGCCTCCCGGTTCGACGCCGACAACCCGCTCACCGCGCTCACCGTCGGTGACCGTCCCGAGCCTGCTCACCCGGCCGACGACTGGGTGACGGTGCAGGTGCGGGCCAGCTCGCTCAACCACCACGACCTGTGGTCGCTACAGGGCGTGGGGCTCGCCGACGGTCAACTGCCGATGATCCTCGGCTGCGACGCGGCCGGCACCGACCCGGACGGCAACGAGGTGGTCATCTACCCGGTGCTGCCCACCCCCGGTGACCCGCGCGGGGTCTCCATCCTCTCCGAGCACTACCAGGGCACCCTCGCCGAGCGGGTGGCCGTACCCCGGATGAACCTGCTGCCGCTGCCGGCGGGCCTGTCGGCGACCGACGCGGCCTGCCTGCCGACCGCCTGGCTCACCGCCTGGCGGATGCTCACCACCCGGGGCCGGATCGCCGACGGCGAGGCGGTGCTGGTGCAGGGGGCCGGCGGGGGCGTCGCCACCGCGGCGGTCGCGCTCGGCCTGGCGCTCGGCAAGCGGGTGTACGCCACCAGCCGCGACGCCGCCAAGCGGGAACGCGTCGCCGCGCTGGGAGCGACCGCGGTGGAGCCCGGTGCCCGGCTGCCGGAGCGGGTCGACGTGGTCATCGAGACGGTCGGTGCGGCCACCTTCGACCACTCGTTGAAGTCGGCCGCTCCGATGGCCCGGATCGTGGTCGCCGGCGCGACCTCCGGCCACCTGCCGCCGGTGAACCTGCGCCGGGTCTTCGCCATGCAGCTGGAGATCCTCGGCACCTCCATGGGCACCCCGGACGAGCTGACCGAGCTGCTCGCCTTCTGCGCCGAACACGAGGTGCGCCCGGTGGTGGACAGCGTGGTCCCGTTCAGCCGGGTGGCCGACGCCTTCGCCCGGCTGCGCTCCGGCGAGGTCTTCGGCAAGGTCGTCGTCGACCACACCGCCTGACCGCCCGGCGGTGTCGGGCGGCCTGACTGCCTGACTGACGGGCGGTGCCGGGCTGCCCGACCGCCCGGCGGTGCCGGGCGGCCCGTGGGGCCGGCCGCCGGTCGGGCGACCGGCGCGGTCAGAGGCGGTCGTCGAGGACGGCGACGTCGCCCCGGGCCGCCGAGGCGGGAAGTCGACCCTTGGCGGCCTCGTCGCCGTAGAGGGACCAGCGGAGGAACTCGATCGTGGTGTCGGCGACCACCCGCAGGGCGGGGCCGTCACCGAGCAGCGCCCGACCATGGTCACCCCGGGGCAGGCTGAGCATCGCCTTGGGCCAGGGCACCGCGTCGTAGACGGCCTTGCCGGCGGCGTAGTCGACCACCTCGTCGGCCTCGCCGTGCACGAAGAGCTGCGGGGCGGCGGCCCCGGCGAAGGCGGTGCCCACGCCCAGCCCCGTCCCGGCGAGCACCACCCCGGCCTTGAGCCGCTCGTCACGGCCGGTGGTGAACAGACCGATGGTGGTCACCCCACCGGCCGAGTGGCCGGCCGCGCCCACCCGGTCGGTGGCGAGCCGGCCGCGCAGCGGGTCACCGGCCTTCACGTCCAGGGCCAGCACCTTGTCCAGCACGTACGACACGTCGGCGGGCTGGTTGAGCACGTCGAGGACACTGCCGTCGGTGCCCTTGCCGGTGTGCGGGAAGGTCGGCGCGGCCACCACGAAACCGGCCGCCGCCCAGCGGGTCAGCAGCACCTGGTAGTCGACCGGCCGCCCGTCCAGGCCGTGGCTGAACGCCACCACCGGGAACCGTCCGGTCGCCGCCGTCGCGTCGCGCCGGGCCGCCTCGCCGGCAGTGCCCCGGGCCGGATACCACAGGGTCACCGGCAGCGGGCGGTCGCCGCCCCGGTTGAGCTTGAGCTGTCGTACGCCGACCGCGAACGCCTCGGCCGGCGCGGTGCCGGCGGGGACCCGCGGTGCCGGCGCACTGGTCTTCTGGGGTTCCGGTGGGGCGACGGCGCGGTCGGGGGCCTGCGTCGAGCAGCCGGCCAGGCCGGCGGCGAGCAGCGCGGCGGTCAGCAGGACCGGGATGCGGCGACGGGACATGAACCCGATTGTGCCTCGCCCGCCGGGCCAACCGACCGGCTACGCCCACCCCGTCGGGACGGTCAGCCCGCCGACCCGCCCCGGCCCCGGCCGGTCAGGGCCCACCGGTCGTCGAGGGTGGTGACGCCGGGACGGGCGGTGCCGGTACGCAGCCGGCGGCCGGCGTCCCGGTCGTCGTAGAGGGTCCACCGGAGGAAGTCGGTGGTGGCGGCGAGGACCTCGGCGAAGCCGGGGCGGCCCGGGGTCAGGTATTCGCCGTGGCCCTGCCCGAGCACGCTGAGGAACCCCTTCGGGCCGGTCGCCCGCCGGTAACCGGCCTGACCGACGGTCAACGGCACCACCGGGTCGGCGGTGCCGTGCACGAAGAGCAGCGGGGCGGCCGGCCCGGCGAAGGCACCGGCCAGCCCGCCCCCGGCGATGATCACGCCGGAGCGCAGCCGGGCCGGGTGACCGGAGGTGAACATGCCGGCGGTGGTGAAGCCGCCCGCCGAGTGGCCGGTCGCGGCGAACCGGCCGACGTCCAGGTGCCCGGCCAGCGGGTCACCGGCGCGGGCGTCCAGCCGGACCAGGTGCCGGATCACCCGCCAGGCGTCGGCGGGCTGGTTGCGGACGTCGGCGCGGCTGAACCGGGCCGCCCACCGGTTGGTGTTCGGGTAGGTCGGCGCGGCCACCACGAAACCGGCGGCGGCCCACCGGGTGGCCAGCGCGGCGTGCAGCTCGGGCAGGCTGCGCAGGCCGTGGCTGTGCACCACCACCGGGAACCGGCCCGGGGCGACCCGGCCCCGCTCGGTCGGGTACCACAGCGTCACCGGCAGCGGGCGCGGCCCGGACGGGTCGACGGTGAGGGTGCGGACCGCGACCGGCAGGGCCTGCTCCGGGGCGTGCCGGGCCAGCGGTGGCGGTGCATCGGTGGCGGCGGTGGCCGGGCCGCAACCGGCGAGCAGCGCGGCCAGCACCACGGCGCACAGCCGCCTCACCCCCATGCCTGCACGGTAGGTGGTCGGTGGCCCGGTCCGGCCCCGCCGTCCGGACCGATGGTGGTCACCACCCCGGTCGGTCGGCCTCCACCGCTCAGCCCGCCTCCGCCAGCACCGCCCGGGTCTGCCGGGCGATCTCCCGCTCCTCGTCGGTGCCGACCACGCAGACGCTGACCTGCGCGCCGGTCGGGGAGATCACCCGGTCGCCGGTGCCGGTGTTGCGGTCGGGGTCGACGGCGATGCCGAGCCGCGCCAGCCCGGCCAGCGCGGCGGCCCGCACCTCGGGGGAGTGCTGGCCCACCCCGGCGGTGAAGGTGATCGCGTCCGCCCCGCCCAGCAGCGCGTGGTACGCCCCGACGTAGCCGGTGATCCGCCGGCAGTAGACGTCGAAGGCGAGGACCGCGGCGGGATCTCCGGCGGCCCGACGGGACTGCACCTCCCGCATGTCGTTGGCCCCGGTCAGCCCGAGCAGCCCGCTGCGGTGGTTGAGCAGGTCGTCGATCTCGTCGACCCCCATCCCGCCCTCCCGGCGCAGGTGGAAGATCACCGTCGGGTCGAGGTCCCCGCTGCGGGTGCCCATCACCAGCCCTTCCAGCGGGGACATCCCCATCGAGGTGGCCACGCTGCGTCCGCCGTCCACCGCGCAGGCGCTCGCCCCGTTGCCCAGGTGCAGGCTGATCGTGCGCAGCCGGTCGTACGGCCGGTCGAGCAGCTCGGCGGTGCGCCGCGACACGTACGCGTGGGAGGTGCCGTGGAAGCCGTACCGGCGGATGTCGTGGCGGCGGGCGGTGTCCAGGTCGATGGCGTACGTGGCGGCGGACTCGGGCAGGGTGTGGTGGAAGGCGGTGTCGAAGACCGCCGCCTGGGCGACGTCCGGCAGCAGTTCCCGGGTGACCTCGATGCCGGCCAGGTTGGCCGGGTTGTGCAGCGGTGCCAGCGGCACCAGCTCCCCGATCGCGGCGACGACCGCGTCGTCGATCCGCACCGGCGCGCTGAACCGTCGGCCGCCGTGCACCACCCGGTGCCCCACCGCGGTCAGCCCGGTCAGGTCGAGCCGGCCGAGGATGTCCCGGACGGCGGTGGCGTGGTCGGGCGGGCCGCCACCCGGCTCGCCGACCCGCTCCACGGTGCCGGAGTCGACGGTCGACCCTCCGGCGTAGAGCCGGTACTTCACCGACGACGACCCGCAGTTGAGCACCAGCACCCGGTCGGTCACGACCCCTCCTCCGACGATCCGGCCGCCTGGATGGCGGTGATCGCCACGGTGTTGACGATGTCGGCGACCTTCGCGCCCCGGGACAGGTCGTTGACCGGCCGGCGCAGGCCCTGCATCACCGGCCCGACGGCCACCGCCCCCGCCGACCGCTGCACCGCCTTGTACGTGTTGTTGCCGGTGTTGAGGTCCGGGAAGACGAACACGGTGGCCCGCCCGGCGACCGTGCTCTGGGGCAGCTTCGTCGCCGCGACCTGCGGGTCGATCGCCGCGTCGTACTGGATGGGTCCCTCGACCAGCAGGTCGGGCCGGCGCTCGCGGACCAGCCTGGTGGCGGCGGCGACCTTCTCCACGTCGGCCCCCGCGCCGGAGTCCCCGGTCGAGTAGGACAGCATCGCCACCCGGGGTTCGATGTCGAACCGGGCCGCCGTGTCGGCCGAGGAGATGGCGATGTCGGCGAGCTGGGCGGCGTCCGGGTCGGGGTTGACCGCGCAGTCGCCGTAGACCAGCACCCGGTCGGCGAGCAGCATGAAGAACACGCTCGACGCCACCGAGACGCCCGGCACGGTACGGATGATCTCGAAAGCGGGACGGATGGTGGCGGCCGTGGTGTGGGTGGCCCCGGAGACCATCCCGTCGGCGTGCCCGGTGGCCACCATCATGGTGCCGAAGTAGTTGGGTTGGGCCACGATGTCGTGGGCCAGTTCGGCGGTGACGCCCCGGTGGGCGCGCAGCTGCGCGTACCGGGTGGCGAACTCGTCCCGCCAGGCGCTGCCGGCCGGGTCGACCACCTCCGCGCCGGTCAGGTCGATGCCCAGCTCGCGGGTGCGGCGGGCCACGTCGTCGGGGCGGCCGAGCAGGGTCAGGTCGGCCACCCCCCGGCGGAGCAGGATCTCGGTGGCCCGCAGGATGCGCTCGTCGGAGCCCTCCGGCAGCACCAACCGGCGACGGTCGGCGCGGGCCCGGTCGATCAGGTCGTACTCGAACATCAGCGGGGTGACCCGCGCGGAGCGGGTCACCCGCAGCCGGCGGGCCAGGTCGACGGTGTCGACGTGGCGCTCGAACGCGCCGAGCGCGGCCTCCACCTTGCGCGGGTTGGCCGGGCCGGGCCGGCCCTCGATGTGACTAGACGCCTCGACCGTGTCGTAGCTGTCGCTGGTCACCGAGAGCACGGCGAAGCCGGTGTTGAGCCGTTCGACCAGGCGCATCACCCGGGGGTCGGGCTGCTCGCCGAGGGTGAGCACCACCCCGGCCAGCGAGACCTGCCCGGCGACGTGCGCGGTGCTCGCCGCGACCAGCAGGTCGGCCCGGTCACCCGGGGTGATCACCAGGGCCCCCTCGGTGAGGTGGTCGAGCAGGATCGGCACGTGCGCCGCGCCGACCACGTAGTCGAGCACGTCCCGGCTGAGGGCGGCGGCGTCCCCGGCCAGCAGGGTGGCGTCGAGCGCCGCCGCCACCTCGGCCACCGTCGGCGCCGACACGCTCGGCACCTCCGGGATGGCGTACGCGGGGACCGGCAGCTCCGGCAGGGTCAGCGCCCCGGTCACCCGGTTGGCGATCACCGCCAGCACCGTCGCGCCCAGGTCGGCCAGATCGTGGTACGCCCCCCGCGCCGCCGCCGTGACCGCCTCCGGCTGCTGCCCGAAGCCGTCCACCACGGGCACCACCACGCTGCCGAACTCGGTGGCCAACCGGGCGTTGAAGGCCAGTTCGCGGGGCCCGGCGGCGTCCCCGCCGTCGGCGAAGTCGCTGCCCACCACGATCACCGCCGGGCAGCGTCGTTCCACCGCCCGGTACCGCTCGACGAGCCGGGAGATCAGCTCCTCCCGCCGTCCGTCGGCGACCAGGGCCGACGCCTCGGCGTACGTGGTGCCGGTCAGTTCGTCGTCGGGCAGGTCGATCCGGTAGCGGTCGTGCAGCAGGGCGAGGATCGGGTCGGGGCCGGCGTCGGAGACCAGCGGCCGGAACACCCCGATCCGTTCGACCTGCCGGGAGAGGAGTTCCGCGAGGCCGAGGGCGATGGTCGACTTGCCGCCGCCGGACCCCACGCTGGTCAGGTAGACGCTGCGGGCCACGCCCCCACCCTAGGAGATCACGTCGTCCGCCGCCCGGGACCTTCGTCCCGTACCGGTGCCGCCAAGCGGTGCCGGCCGGTGCCCGCCAGCGGCCGTCGGTGCGACCCGAGTCTCATTCGTGGGACGCGCTAGGAGCTGAGTGATCCTCGTGCCTAAACTCGCATCCCATGACTGCCGACCCTCTGAGCAGGAAAAATGCTCCCTCCGAGAGATCGAAGCCTGAGGGCGCAATTGGCGGTCAGTCGGCTCAGGATCCACATCGTACCAACGGCGTGACGGGTCTCGATGGGCCGACCGTGACGATCAGCCGCGCCGACGGGCCCACCGCGACGATCGCCGCCGTGCCCCAGCTGACCCCCGTCTTCGTCGACCCCAGCGGCCGACGTCACTCCCGGCTGCGCTGGCTGGCGTACGCCCTCGGGTTGGTGGGCCTGATCTACACCGGGCTGGTGGGCGTCAGCTTCGCGGGCGGCATCGCGCCGCACGCGGTGCTCCCCTTCGTCGACGAGGTCGCGCAACCCGAACGGTCGCCGTCGCCCTCCCCGTCGCCCACGACGGGCACCCCGGCCGCCCCCGCCCCCACCGTGCCGCCGACCGTCGCCCCCCGCACGCCCGGGTCGGGAACACGGGCCGCCGTCCCGTTCACCCCGTCCACGGTCCGCCCCACCACCGGCACCGCCTCGCCGTCGCCGAGCGCCACCGGTTCGCCGAGCCGCAGCCCGGCCACCGCGTCGGCCTCACCCCGGCCCACCCGGCCCGTCCCGGAACCGACGACGCCGAACGCCCCGGACCCGACCGACGAACCACCGTCCCTGCCCGACCCGCTGCCCGGCGGCGTCGACGGCGTACGCCTCGATGGTTGAGCCGGCCGTCCGGTCGGGGCGCCGTCGCGTCGTCCGGTCCGCCAGGCGACGCCGGGCGGTGCCACCACCGAGCTGGATCCTGCTGGGTACGGTGCTGGCCCTGCTGGCCGGCGTGCTGCTCGTCGGCGCGTACGCCAACGCGTCCTTCGCCCCGGACCGCCGGGAGAGCACCGCCGGGCAACGGGAAGTGCCCACCTCGGTGGTGACCGGTGGCCCGATCATCAGCGCCAGCAGCGACATGGTCCGCTCCTACCGGCTGCCGCCGCGCACCATCGCGTTGACCTTCGACGACGGCCCCGACCCGGTCTGGACCCGGGAGGTGCTGCGGGTCCTGGACGCCCACCAGGTCAAGGGCACGTTCTTCGTGCTGGGCACCCAGGTCGCCCGGCACCCCGAGGTGGCCCGTGAGCTGGCCGACGGCGGTCACCAGCTCGGTGTGCACACCTTCACCCACCCCGACCTCGCCGAGCTGCCGGCGTGGCGGCAACGCCTGGAGTACGCCCAGACCCAGCTCGCCGTGGCCAGCGCCACCGGCCTGCGGACCTCGCTGGTCCGCTTCCCCTACTCCTCCCACCCGGGCGCCATCGACAACCGGGACTGGCCGGTGATGACCGCCGCCGGTGACCTGGGCTACCTGACGTTGCTCAACGACACCGACAGCCAGGACTGGTCGCTGCCCGGGGTGGACCGGATCGTCGACAACGCCACCCCCGACGACGGGGCCGGTGCGATCACCCTCTGGCACGACGCCGGTGGTGACCGGGCGCAGACCGTCGCCGCCCTCGACCGGTTCATTCCGATGATGAAGCAGCGGGGGTACCGGTTCGTCACCGCCACCGAGGGGTTGAACCTCGCCTTCGCCGCCGCCGGGGCGGACAACCGGGTGGACGCCGCCGTGCCCGCCACCGCCGCCGACCGGTGGCGCGGCCGGATGCTGATCTGGGCGGTGCAGGGCGCCGACAGCATGCTGACCGTGTTCGGCGGGCTCTTCGTCGTCGTCGGCCTGCTCACCGTGGGCCGCACGTTCGTGCTGTTCGTGCTGGCCGGGCGGCACGCCCGACGACGGCGGGCCAAGGGTTGGAGCTGGGGGCCGCCGGTCACCGCGCCGGTCTCGGTGATCGTCCCGGCGTACAACGAGAAGGAGGGGATCGCCGCCGCGGTCCGTTCCCTCGCCGGTGGCGACCACCCCGGCGGGATCGAGGTGGTGGTCGTCGACGACGGGTCCACCGACGGCACCGCCGACATCGTCGACGCGCTCGGCCTGCCCAACGTCCGGGTCGTCCGCAAGCCCAACGGCGGTAAACCCAGCGCCCTGAACACCGGCCTGGCGCTGGCCCGGCACGACCTGATCGTGATGGTCGACGGGGACACCGTGTTCGAGCCCGACGCCGTCCGCCGGCTGGTGCAACCCTTCGCCGACCCGCAGGTCGGCGCGGTGGCCGGCAACGTCAAGGTCGGCAACCGGCGCAGCCTGATCGCCAAGTGGCAGCACATCGAGTACGTCATCGGGTTCAACCTGGACCGGCGGCTCTACGAGACGCTGCGCTGCATGTCCACGGTGCCGGGCGCGATCGGCGGGTTCCGGCGGGAGGCGCTGCGCTACGCCGGGGGGATGACCGACGACACCCTGGCCGAGGACACCGACATCACCATCGCCCTGGGCCGGGCCGGCTGGAAGGTGGTCTACGAGGAGACCGCCCGCGCCTGGACGGAGGCCCCGGCGACCATCGGCCAACTGTGGAAGCAGCGTTACCGGTGGAGCTACGGCACCATGCAGGCGATGTGGAAGCACCGGCGTTCGGTCTTCGACCGGGGCGCGTCCGGCCGGTTCACCAGGCGCTGCCTGTTCTTCCTCAGCCTGTTCGGGGTGCTGCTGCCCCTGCTCGCGCCGGTGATCGACCTGCTGGCCCTGTACGGCCTGTTCTTCCTCGACCGTAAGGCCACGGCGGTGGCCTGGCTGGCCATGCTCGGGGTGCAGGCGGTCACCGCCGTGGTGGCGTTCCGGCTGGACCGGGAGAAGCTGGGGGTGCTGTGGGTGCTGCCCCTGCAACAGTTCGTCTACCGGCAGCTGATGTACCTGGTGATGGTCCAGGCGGTGGTCACCGCGCTGACCGGCGGTCGGCTGGGCTGGCAGAAGCTGCGCCGCACCGGCCTGGAACCGGCCGTCCGCAACGGCTGACCGCCGCCGGTCCCCGGTACGGGGGTGGGCCGTCCGCACCCCGCCGTTCCGCCCGCCCCGGGGCCGGCCCGGGGCGGCCCCGGTCAGTCCTCGTCGAGGTCGTCGAGGCGGGCCAGCCAGGTGGCGAAGCGCTCGATCGGCGTCTCGAACTCGGGGTTGAGGTCGACGAAGTCGCGCAGTCGTTCCCCGAGCCACTCCAGGGTCACCTGCTCGTCGCCGCGCCGCTGCACCAGTTCCTCGATGCCACGATCGGTGAAGTACACCGGGCTCCTCGTTCCTTGCTGACGGGCCCGGCCCGCCCCCCTGACAGGGGGGCGGGCCGGGTGGGTCGGAATGGGTCAGGGGCGGGGCAGGGCGGCGTCGATCAGCCCGGTCTGCTCCACCTCGTGCATCTTGGCCGAGCCGACCGCCGGGGCGGCGGCGGCGGGGCGGGAGATGCGACGCAGCCGGACGTCGGCCAGGTGCTCCAGCAGGTTGAGCGCGACGAAGCTCCACGCCCCCTGGTTGGCCGGCTCCTCCTGCACCCAGGCGAAGTCCTCCGCGTTCGGGTACGCCGCCAGCGCGTCGCGGATCTCCTGCACCGGCAGCGGGTATAGCTGCTCGATCCGGATGATCGCGGTGTCGGTGACGCCCCGCTCCTGCCGGGCGGAGAACAGGTCGTAGTAGACCTTGCCCGAGCAGAGCAGCACCCGCTTGACCTGCTCCCGCGCGGGTGCGGCGGTGTCGGCCAGCACCGTGGCGAAGGTGCCGGTGGTGAAGTCCTCCACCGGGCTGACGCAGAGCTTGTGCCGCAGCAGCGACTTGGGCGTGAACACCACCAGCGGCTTGCGCTTGGGCGACAGGGCCTGCCGGCGCAGCAGGTGGAAGTAGTTCGCCGGGGTGGTCGGGATCGCCACCCGCATGTTGTCCTCGGCGCACATCTGCAGGAACCGTTCGGGGCGACCGGAGGTGTGGTCCGGGCCCTGCCCCTCGTGGCCGTGCGGCAGCAGCAGGGTCACCGCGGAACGCTGGCCCCACTTCACCTCGCCGGAGGAGATGAACTCGTCGATCACCGACTGGGCGCCGTTGACGAAGTCACCGAACTGCGCCTCCCAGCAGACCAGCGCGTTGACGTTCTCCACCGAGTAGCCGTACTCGAAGCCCATCGCCGCGTACTCGCTCAGCAGCGAGTCGTGCACGAAGAACCGGGACCGCTCGCCGTCGGCGGTGAGCGTCTTGAGCGGCAGGTAGTCGTCGCCGGTCTTGGCGTCGACGATCGAGGCGTGCCGCTGGACGAAGGTGCCCCGGCGGGAGTCCTGACCGGCGAGCCGGACGGTGACCCCGTCGTGCAGCAGCGAGCCGAAGGCGATGATCTCGCCGTACCCCCAGTCGATGTTGCCCTCGGCGGACATCCTGGCCCGCCGGTCGAGCAACTGCTGGATGCGCTTGTGCGGGGTGAAGCCCTCGGGGAGGTTGACGTGCGCCTCGCCGATCGCCTTGACCACGGCGGCGTCGGTGGCGGTCGCCACCTGCGGCTCCGGCTCGTCCTCGCGGCTGGGCCGGCTGACCTGGCGCGGGGTGGTGGCGGCGTCGCGGGTGGCCTTGAAGACCCGCTCCAGCTGCGACTGGTAGTCGCGCAGCAGCTCCTCGGCGTCCTCGACGGTGATGTCGCCCCGGCCGATCAGCTCCTCGGTGTAGAGCTTGCGGACCGACCGCTTCGAGTCGATGATCTTGTACATCTGCGGGTTGGACATCGACGGGTCGTCGCCCTCGTTGTGCCCGCGCCGCCGGTAGCAGACCATGTCGATCACGACGTCCTTGTTGAACGCCTGCCGGTACTCGAAGGCCAGCCGGGCGACCCGGACCACGGTCTCCGGGTCGTCGCCGTTGACGTGGAAGATCGGCGCCTGGATCATCCGGGCCACGTCGGTGCTGTAGAGGCTGGACCGGCTGTACTCCGGGGCGGTGGTGAAGCCGACCTGGTTGTTGACCACCACGTGCACGGTCCCGCCGGTGCGGTAACCGCGCAGCTGGGACAGGTTGAGCGTCTCGGCGACGACCCCCTGGCCGGCGAACGCGGCGTCACCGTGCACCGCCAACGGCAGCACGGTGTAACCCTCCAGCTTGAGGTCGATCCGGTCCTGCTTGGCCCGGACGATGCCCTCCAGCACCGGGTCCACCGCCTCCAGGTGCGACGGGTTCGCCACCAACGACACCTTGACCGAGTGGTCGCCGGCCGGGGTGGTGAACTTGCCGTTCTGGCCCAGGTGGTATTTCACGTCGCCGGAGCCCTGGGTGGAGCGCGGGTCGAGGTGCCCCTCGAACTCCGAGAAGATCTTCTCGTACGGCTTGCCGACGATGTTGGCCAGCACGTTGAGCCGGCCCCGGTGCGCCATGCCGATGACGACCTCGTCCAGCCCGTCCTCGGCGGACGCCTCCAGCACCTCGCCGAGCAGTGGGATCAGCGACTCGCCGCCCTCCAGCGAGAACCGCTTCTGGCCGACGTACTTGGTCTGCAGGAACGTCTCGAACGCCTCGGCGGCGTTGAGCCGGTTGAGCACGTGCTTCTGCTCGTCGGCGGCCGGCTTCTCGTAGCGGCGCTCGATCCGTTCCTGGATCCAGCGGCGCTCCTCCGGGTCCTGGATGTGCATGTACTCGATGCCGAGCCGACGGCAGTACGAGTCGCGCAGCACGCCGAGGATCTCGCGCAGCTTCATCCGCTGCTTGCCGGCGAAGCCGTTGACCGGGAAGGTGCGGTCCAGGTCCCACAGGGTCAGCCCGTGCTGGAGGACGTCCAGGTCGGGGTGCTTGCGGATGGTGAATTCCAGCGGGTCGGTGTCGGCCATCAGGTGGCCCCGGACCCGGTAGGCGTGGATCAGCTCGTGCACCCGCGCGGTCTTGTTGATCTGGCCCTCGGAGTCGACGGCCACGTCCCGCATCCAGCGCACCGGCTCGTACGGGATGCGCAGCGAGGTGAAGACCTCGTCGTAGAAGCCGCGTTCGCCGAGCAGCAGCTCGTGCATGACCTTGAGGAACTCGCCGGACTGCGCGCCCTGGATGATCCGGTGGTCGTACGTGCTGGTCAGCGTGATGATCTTGCTGACCGCCAGCTCGGCCAGGGTCGCCTCGCTCATCCCCTGGTAGGGCGCGGGGTACTCCATCGCGCCGACCCCGATGATCGCGCTCTGCCCCTGCATCAGCCGGGGGATCGAGTGCACCGTGCCGATGCCGCCGGGGTTGGTCAGCGAGATCGTGGTGCCGCTGTGGTCCTCCATGGTCAGCTCGTTGCGACGGGCCCGCCGGACCACGTCCTCGTACGCCTGCCAGAACTGCCGGAAGTCCATCTGCTCGCAGCCCTTGATGGACGGCACCACCAGGTTGCGGGAGCCGTCGGGCTTGGTCAGGTCGATGGCGATGCCCAGGTTGACGTGCTCCGGGCGGACCATCGCCGGCTTGCCGTCGACCTCGGCGAAGGAGTTGTTCAGCTCCGGGTGCTCGACCACGGCCCGGACCAGCGCGTACCCGATCAGGTGGGTGAAGCTCACCTTGCCACCGCGCCCCCGGGCGAGGTGGTTGTTGATCACGATGCGGTTGTCGACCAGCAGCTTGGCCGGCACGGCGCGCACGCTGGTGGCGGTCGGCACGGACAGCGAGGCGTCCATGTTCTGCACGATCCGGGCGGCCACCCCGCGCAGCGGCGTGGTGCCCGCGGCGCTGGCCGCCGGTGCCTTCGCCGGGGCGGGCTTCTCGGTCGACGCCGGCTTGCCGGCGGACCTGGTGGCCGACTTCGTGGCGGTGGCCGGCTTGGGGGCGGTGGCCGGCTCCGTGGTCGCGGTCGGTGCGGCAGCGCCGGTCGGCTTCGCGGTCGTGGTCGGCTTCGCGCCGGCCGCCGGAGCCTTCGCTGCCGGTTCGGCCGTGGTGGCTGCGGCCGGCTCCGGCGCTGCGGCCGGTTGGGGCGACGCGGCCCTACCGTCGGCCGGGCGCGGTGTCGCGGCGCCCGGGGCCGGTCGGTAGTCGGTGAAGAAGTCGTGCCAGGCCGAGTCGACGCTTGATGGGTCGGCGAGGTAGCGCTGGTACATCTCCTCGACGATCCACTCGTTCGGGCCGAAACCCGCCAGTGGGTTCTCCTGCGAAGTCTGCTGGGTCGACACGGCCGGTAATCGCCTCTTTCACGCGGGTTTGTGTGTCACGCGGTGCCGCCGTCATGCGAAGTGTCGTGGGACGGAGACGAGTCCCAGGCTACGCCGTGAAAATACGATAGGCATTTCCGCCTCGGCCAGGTGGTCCTTTTCACAAAAATTGTAGGAAGTCAATCAGCTCTTCGTGTCCACCTGGCTCCGGACTGTTCTGATGATCCGGAGCAGAGCCGGCCGGTCACCCGCGCCGGGCGGGCTCCCTGCTCCCATCCGGGCCTCCCGGTTTCCATCCGGGCCTCCCGGCTGGGGGCACCGGGCGGAGACGGAACGACCCGGCGTGACGGTCGTCACGCCGGGCCGGGCCGGTCGGAGCGCGGTCGGTCAGGAGATGTCCCGCCGCCGCATGGTGAGCGTGCCGATCGCGCCGGCCACCACCGCGTACCCGATCAGGACCACCGCGCCCGCCCAGCGGGGCGGGTTGCCGGGGATCTCGGTCCCGCTGACCATCAGCGACGATGCCAGCGACGGCACCAGCACCTGGAGGTCGTTGATCCAGTCACCCCAGCGGGCGGCCAGGATGCTGATCGCGATGGCCGCGCCGACCGCGCCACCCAGGTAGAGCAGGATGCCGGTGACGGTGGCACCGATCTGGCTGCGGATCAGCACCCCGATCCCGACGCCGAGCACCGACCAGAGCAGATAGGCCAGGCCGTTGAGCGCGGTGGCCCGCCAGACCGCGCCGCTGCCGAGCTGGGAGCCCAGGTCGACGCTGCTCATCACCAGTGCCCCGAAGATCAGGTTGAACCCGGTGGTGACCAGCCAGAACAGCACGGCCAGGACGGCCGCGGCGGCCAGCTTGGCCAACATCACCGCGGTGCGGTGCGGCACGGTGAGGAAGGTGGTGGTGACCGTCTGGTGGAAGAACTCGCTGGTCACCACGATGATGCCGAGCAGCATCACGATCATCAGACCGAAGAACTGCCCGTTGGTGTAGACGTTGGCGGCCAGGCTGTCCACCGACTGCGCGGCCTGGATCTGGTCGGCCTGGTCGGCCGGCACGTCGCCGAAGTTGTTGTTGGCCAGCGCGTCGGTCTGCAACCAGTTGATCAGGGCGGTGAGTGCCCACAGCGGCACCGTGATCAGGCCGAAGATCCACCACGTGCTGGTGGTGCGGATCTTCAGCAGCTCGGATCGGACCAGGTTCATCGGATGCCCGCCTTCCCGGCCGTCAGCTCCAGGAAGACCCGTTCCAGGTCGGGTCGTTCCGGGGTCAGTTCGTGCAGCTCGACCTTCGCGGCCAGCGCGGCCCGACCGATCGCCGGGGCCTCCAGCCCGCTGACCAGCAGCACACCGTGCTCGTCGGTCTCCACCGTCGCGGACTGCTCACGCAGCGCCACGGTCAACTCCTCGGCCTGCGGGGTACGCACCCGCACCCGGCCGCCCTGCGCCATCGAGCCGAGCACCTGCTCCACCGGCCCCTGCCGGATCAGCTTGCCGGCCGCGATGATCACCACGTCGTCGGCGAGGAGCTGCATCTCGGACAGCAGGTGGCTGGAGACCAGCACCGTACGCCCCTCGTGGGCCAGCCCCTTGAGGAAGCCCCGCATCCAGCGGATGCCCTCCGGGTCCAGACCGTTGGCCGGCTCGTCGAGGATCAGCACCCGGGGGTTGCCGAGCATCGCGGCGGCGATACCGAGCCGCTGCTTCATGCCCAGCGAGTACCCCTTGAACTTGCGCTTCGCCGCCGGAGTGAGCCCGACCAGGGCCAGCGCCTCGTCGGCCCGGCTCTTCGGCAGGCCCGCCGCCGCACAGATCACCCGCAGGTGATTGATCCCGGTACGACCCTTGTGCGCGCTGGACGCCTCCAGCACCGCGCCCACGTGCCGCAGCGGGTCGGTCAGGTCGGCGTACCGCTGGCCGCCGATCGTCGCCGTGCCACCGCTCGGGGTGACCAGGTTCAGCAGCATCCGCAGAGTGGTCGTCTTACCCGCCCCGTTCGGGCCGAGGAAGCCGGTCACCCGGCCGGATTCGACCGTGAAGGACAGGTTGTCGACCGCCCGTACGTTCTTGTACTGCTTGGTCAGTCCGGACACGACGATCTGGCCGGTGCTGGGGCTCCACTGCCCGTCGGACATCGTTCTCCTCCCGTGCGGCGGCGCCTCGCGCGCCGCAGTCTGCGGCGTCGTTACGCAACGCGCCGCTGACCAGCCTGACTGGCCTGGTCAAGATATGCCATCAGCCCGGGTCGGTAAGTCGTGCTCCGTCTCAGGCAGGAGGCGGTCGTCCTCAGGGACGAGACACGGGCGGCAGCGCCACCCAGGTGGCGCGGGCCCGACCGAGCAACGCGCCGGCGCTGCCGTAGAGGCTGGTGTGCACCACCGCCAGCCGTCCCTCCGCGGTGATCACCTTACCGGTGACCACGCACTCCTCACCCGGTTCGGGCAGCGCGTCGAGCGCCACGGCGATCCGGCCCAGCACGTACGGCCGGCCGGGGGCGATCACCGCCCAGCCCCCGGGGCAGTCCAGCGCCGCCCAGGCGGTCGGTGCGGTCACCCGTCGGGGGGTACGCCACGACGCGGCGGTCCGGCCGTCGGGCAGCCGACCGGGAAAGATCCGCAGCCCGTCCGGGTGCTCCGGGCCGCAGACGTAACAGCCGGGGAAGGGGTGGTCGACCAGTCCCGGGTAGCCGGCCGAGGCGGCACGTGCGGTCACCGGGTCCACCGGGGCGACCGGGTCGGGCAGGTCGCCGGCCGGGCGTACCTCGGCGACCAGGTGCCCGTCGGGGTCGTACACGTCGCCGTCGGTGAGGGTGAGCGGGGTGTCCAGCGGCGGCGGACGACGCAGCGTCACCTCGACGGGCCGGTCCGTGTCGTACGCCCCGGCGAAGACCCCGGCGCTCCACCCGCCGTTGCCCGAACCGGGCGGGCCGTTGTACCGGGATTCGATGATCATCGCCACTCCGCACGTCGTCGTCCGCCCCGGACGGCCGGACGCCCGCAGGCAGCCTCGCACGCCCCGCCCGCACCACGGCACGCGCGCCGCCGGACCCGGGGCCCACCCGACTGCCGACCGGCACCCGGGCCGGCCCGGCGCCCCGCAGGTCACTGCGGGGCCGGCCCGCCGACCGGCGTTCACCGGATCGACACCCGTCAGGCGGGGGCCCGGCCACCCGGGGCACCTACACAGGTCCCATGGCTGTTCTGCATGCCGCTGGCGCACCCCTGACGACCAGTGGATACACCCTGCTGATCGCCGACGACCCGACCCAGGTCGCGGCAGCGCAACGCCTGCGCCACGAGGTGTTCGCCACCGAACTCGGCGCGACCCTGCGTCCGGATGCCGCCGGACTGGACACCGACGACCTCGACGCCCACTGCGACCACCTGATCGTCCGTGAGGAGCGCACCGGCGCGGTGGTCGGCACCTACCGGCTGCTGCCACCGGGCCGCACCGAACGTCGGTACGCCGCCGGGGAGTTCGACCTGACCGCGCTGGACCCGCTGCGTGACCTGCTGGTCGAGACCGGGCGTTCCTGCGTCCACCCGGACCACCGCTCCGGCGCGGTGATCAACCTGATGTGGGCCGGGCTGACCCGCTACCTGCACCTGCGCGGCTCCAACTGGCTGGGCGGCTGCGCCTCGGTGCCGGTCGACGACGGTGGCCGGGCCGCCGCGCAGGCGTGGGCGCTGGGCCGCGCCGGTCACCTGGCCCCGCCGCTGCTGCGGGTCCGCCCGCTGCGGCCCTGGTTCGCCGAGCCGGGCGCGGCGGCGGCGGAGACCGCCACCGGGGACTCCGCCGGGCGGGCACTGGTCCCGCCGCTGCTGCGCGGCTACCTGCGGCTGGGCGCGTGGATTGCCGGGGAGCCGGCGTACGACCCCGACTTCCGCTGCGCCGACTTCTACGTGCTGTTCGCACTCGACCGGATGAACCCGCGCTACCTGCGGCACTTCCTGGGCGGGGCGGCACGGTGAGCGCCGAACTGTGGCGGCCGACCGCCGGCTGCGGCCCGGACTGCCTGCCGGGGGCGCGGCGGGTGGAGGTGTCGCCCGGGCGGCAGGTGGCCCGACTGCTGGGCGTGCTCGGGATGCTGCTGGTCGGGGCCGTCCTGGTCGTACTGCTGCCGGTGCTGCCGACGGCGGGGCGGGCGGCGGCACTGCGGGGCTGGGCCCGGTGGACCGCCGGTGCGCTCGGGGTGCGGCTGGCGGTACGCGGGCGGCTGCCCCGGCGGCGGGCGCTGCTGGTCGCCAACCACGTCTCCTGGCTGGACATCCTCGCGGTGCTGACGGTCGCTCCGGCCCGGCTGCTGGCCAAGCGGGAGGTGCGGAACTGGCCGCTGCTCGGGCTGCTGGCCCGCGCCGGGGGCGCACTCTTCGTGGACCGGTCGCGACCCCGGGACCTGCCCCGCACGGTGGACCGGCTCGCGGCGACGCTGCGGGCCGGTCACCCGGTCGCGGTCTTCCCCGAGGGTACGACCTGGTGCGGCGTCGCTCCCTCGGCCGGCTGCCGACCGTCCCGGGGATTCCGGCCGGCGGTCTTCCAGGCGGCGATCGACGCCCGGGTCCCCGTGGTGCCGCTGCGGATCAGCTACCGCTCTGCTGCCACCGGGGCGACGACCACCGCCGCCGCCTTCCTCGGTGACGAGACCCTGTGGCGCTCGGTGCGTCGGGTGCTGGCCGCCCGGGACCTGGTGGTGCACGTCGCGGTGACCGCCGCCCTGCACCCGGCCCCCGGCGCGGACCGTCGGCTGCTGGCCCGGGCCGCCGAGTCGGCCGTGCACCTGCTCCCGCCCCGTCCGCCCGCCGGCCGTCCCACCCTCGCGCCCGTGCCCCTGGTCGGGTCGTCCGTGCCTGAGTCGGCGGTCGGGGAGAGGCTCGGCCTGGCCGCCTGACCGGCGGGGTCGGGAGGGGGTGCTGACTGCCGGCCCGACCGGGGGAAGGGGGAGGGTTCGCGACGCGGGAGAAAGGGGGCGCGGGAGGGTTCGCGACGGGAGGTGGAGAGGGACGGGTTCGCGACTCGCGACAGTCTTGTCCTATCGCGATGTATCGCGTTACGCTCTCCTCGTGAAGTGACGCGGCTACCGGCCGCGACCCACCCGAGGGAGGCGTCATGGCCAGCTGGACGGTCGACAAACCACAACGAATCACCATCGAGGAGCCGGTCACCCGGCTCGACGTCCGGCTGATCACCGGGCGGCTCAACGTGGTCGGCACCGACGGTCCGGTCCGGGTCGACGTCACCCGGATCAGCAGCCGACCCGTCATCGTCGAGCACCGCGACGGGGTGCTCCGGGTCGGCCACGAGCGCCACCCCCGCTGGCCCGGGGTGCTCTGGTGGCTCGGGCAGCTCGGTCGCCGGTTCCGCGCCGAGGTGTCCATCGCCGTCCCGGCCGACATCCTGGCCGACCTGCACCTGATCAGCGGGTCGCTGGTCGCCTCCGGGCTGGTCAACGACACCACCGTGAACGTCACCTCCGGGCAGGTCACCCTGATGGGCCTGGCCGGGCGTACCAACGCGCGGATCGTCTCCGGCCCGGTCGAGGCCCTCGGGGTCACCGGTGAGCTGACCCTCGACACGGTCTCCGGCGAGGTGACCCTCGCCGAGAGCGCGGCCGGCCGGGTGCACGCCAACACCGTCTCCGGGGCGATCACCTGCGACCTGGACAACCCCCGGCGCAGCGAGATCCGACTCACCACCATCTCCGGGCCGATCACCGTCCGGGTCCGCGAGGACAGCGACCTCTCCGTCCACCTGCACACCACCTCCGGGCGGATCACCAGCGGCTTCCCGCAGGTCGGCGGCGGCGTCGGGGTCGGCCCGGTCAAGGACAGCCACGGGGTGCTCGGGGCGGGCGAGGGTAAGCTCTGGGCGTCCGCGACGTCCGGCAGCATCGCGCTGCTCGCCCGGCCGGTGGACGCCGACCAGGAGGAGCTGCCGTGACCGCCGTGTTCAGTCACGGGCGGCTGCGCCTCTATCTGCTCCGGCTGCTCGACGACGGCCCCAAGCACGGCTACGAGCTGATCCGGCTGCTGGAGGAGCGTTTCCTCGGCCTGTACGCGCCCAGCGCCGGCACCATCTATCCCCGGCTGCAGCGGCTGGAGGCCGACGGCCTGGTCACCCACACCGCCGCCGGTGGCCGCAAGGTCTACGAGATCACCGAGGCCGGCCGGGCCGAGCTACGCCAGCGCGCCGCCGAGGTGACCACCCTGGAATCCGACATCACCGCCTCGGTGGAGGACCTGTCCGCGTTGGCCGGGGAGATCCAGACCGAGGTACGCGGCTCGGTGCGCGACCTCAAGCGCGAGCTGCGCGAGGCGACCCGGCAGGCCCGCTGGGACCTGCCGGCACCCGCCCCGACGCCCCGCCCGGCGGCCCCGGGGGAGTCCCCCCTGCTGGCCGATTTCGACAAGCGGCTGGCCGAGTTCACCGTCGAGGTCGGCTCGCTGGTCCGGGCCGGGCGGCTCAGCGACGTCCAGCTGCGTACCGCGATCCGGGTCCTCGACGGCGCGTTGGACGGGCTGCGCCGGCTGCTGCGCTGACCAACCGGGCCGGGGTGGCGGCCGTCCGGGCCGGGCTGGCGGCTTCACAGGGATTTTGCAGGAACCGTCCAGCACTGGCGCAGCGACATCACGGATGATGGCCAGCATGGCCGCTACCCAGACTGAGGCGCGACTGCTCGTCGTCGAGGACGACCCCAACATCCTCGAACTGCTCTCCGCCAGCCTCCGCTTCGCGGGGTTCGACGTGGCGACCGCCACCAGCGGCAGCGCGGCCCTGCACGCGGCCAAGGACCACCGCCCCGACCTGGTGGTGCTCGACGTGATGCTGCCCGACCTGGACGGCTTCGAGGTCATCCGGATGCTCCGGGAGGGCGGCACGCGTACCCCGGTGGTGTTCCTGACCGCCCGGGACGCCACCGACGACAAGATCCGGGGGCTCACCCTGGGCGGCGACGACTACGTCACCAAGCCGTTCAGCCTGGAGGAGCTGACCGCCCGCATCCGGGCGGTGCTGCGACGCACCGCGACCGGTGAGCAGGCCCCGTCCCGGCTCACCTTCGCCGACCTGGAGCTGGACGAGGAGACCCACGAGGTACACCGGGCCGGCCAGCGGGTGCAGCTCTCGCCGACCGAGTTCAAGCTGCTGCGTTACCTGATGCTCAACGCCAACCGGGTGCTGTCCAAGGCGCAGATCCTCGACCACGTGTGGAACTACGACTTCCGGGGCGACGACAACATCGTCGAGTCCTACATCTCCTATCTGCGCCGCAAGGTCGACAACACCCAGCCCCGCCTGATCCACACCCTGCGCGGCGTGGGCTACGTCCTGCGCAAGCCGGCGGCGTGAGCCCGCTCGACGAGGCGAAAGGGCGGATCCGGAGCGTTCCGCTGCGGGTCAAGCTGGTCGCGGCGGTCCTCACCCTGGTGGCCGTCGCCCTCGTGGTGATCAGCTCGCTGACCACGTACTTCCTGCGCGAGTACCTGATCGGGCAGGTCGACGGGGAGTTGCAGTCGGCAAGCGTCCAGGTCGGCCGGGAGCTGCCCAACCTGGAGAGCGGACGGGTCAGGGCCGCGCTGCCCACCGACTACGTCGTCGCGCTCGCCGACGAGGACACCTCCCGGTTCATCGGGTACGACCCGGCGCTCGAACCGGACGACCTTCCCCCGGTGCCGGCGGACCTGCCCGGGTTCCGGGCTGACGAGGGCGAACCGTTCACGGTCCGGTCCCAGGACGGCCGGGAACGGTGGCGGATGCTCTACCGGGAGCTGTCCGACGGCCGGGTCCTCGCCGTCGGGCAGCACCTCACCGACGTCGACCTGGCCGTCAAGCGGCTGATCTGGATAGACATGCTGGTCGGCGGGGCGGTGCTGATCCTGCTCGCCTCGATCGGCGCGGCCATCGTGCGGACCAGCCTGAAACCGCTCGTGGAGATCGAACGGACGGCGGCGGCGATCGCCGGCGGCGACCTCACCCGCCGGGTGCCCGACCCCGAGGAGGGGCAGGAGTGCGCCACCTCCGAGCTGGGCCGGCTCTCCCGGGCGTTGAACGCGATGCTGGCCCAGATCGAGGCCGCCTTCACCGCCCGCGCCGCCTCGGAGATGGCCGCCCGTACGGCCGAGGCCGGCGCCCGGGACGCGGCGCACGCCGCGCTGGCGTCGGAGGCCCGCGCCCGCCGGTCGGAGGAGCGGATGCGGCAGTTCGTCGCGGACGCCTCGCACGAACTGCGTACCCCGCTGACCACCATCCGGGGCTTCGCCGAGCTGTACCGGCAGGGCGCCGCCCGCGCCCCGGAGCAGACCGCCGACCTGCTGCGCCGCATCGAGGACGAGGCGGCCCGGATGGGGCTGCTGGTGGAGGACCTGCTGCTGCTCGCCCGGCTGGACCGGGAACGACCGCTGTCGCTGGCCCCGGTGGAGCTACCGGTGCTCGCCTCCGACGCGGTCGAGGCGGCCCGGGTGGTCGCTCCGCAACGGCGCATCGAGCTGGAGATCGCGTCGGGCTCCGGCCCGCTGGTGGTGCACGCCGACGACGCCCGGCTGCGGCAGGTGATCGGCAACCTGATGACCAACGCGCTGACCCACACCCCGCCGGAGGCGTCGGTGACCCTGCGACTGCGTTCCGAGGCCGGGAACCTGGCCGTGGTGGAGGTGGCCGACACCGGGCCGGGGCTCGCCCCGGAGCAGGCCGAGCGGGTCTTCGAGCGGTTCTACCGGGCCGACGCGGCCCGGACCCGCCGGGCCAGCGGGATCACCAGCACCGGGCTGGGGCTGGCCATCGTCGCCGCCCTGGTCACCGCGCACCAGGGCACGGTGGAGGTGGCCGAGACGCCCGGCGGCGGGGCGACCTTCCGGGTCCGGCTGCCGCTGCTGTCCGAGTCCGGCGGTGACGGTGAGTGATCCCACTCCGGGCCGGGAGTGGCTTTCAGAAAACTTCCAGGGGGATTCCAGGCTGGTGACAGTGGCACAGGGAAAACTAGTGGCATGACCGAGTTCGAGACCGACCCGCAGCGTCGGCCGGCTGCCACCGACGCCGAGCCGTCGCACCCCTCCGCCGAGCCGTCCCGCGTCGAGCGCGGCGAGTCCGACACCACCGCCTCTCCGGGCGGCACCGCCTCCCCTGGCACCACCGCCGCCGGCACCGCGGGGGCGCCGGCCGGCACATCCCACCACCCCGGATCGTCGTACGCGCCACCGTCGTCGCCGTACGCGCCGCCCGCCGCGAGCGCGTACCCGCAGTCGTCGTACCAGCCTGCGGCGGCCTCCGGTGACCAGGCGTACCGGCCCGGCTATCCGGCGTCCACCGGCTACCCGCAGGCGGGGCAGTACCCGTCGGCCGGTTACCCGCAGCCTGGCCAGCACCAGTCCGGCTGGGCCGGCGGCTACCCCGGCCAGCACCGCCCCGGCCAGCCGGGCGCGGCGGCGCAGTCCGCCGGTTATCCCGGTTCCGCCGTCGGCGGTCAGCCGGGTGCCGGTTACCCCGGCCAGCCCGGCGCGCAGTCGTCCGGGGGTTACCCGGGGCAGCCGTCCGCCGGCTACCCGGGTCAGCCCGGCCCCGGCGGGCCGCAGCAGCCCGGCCAGCCGGCCCCGCCGTGGGCGTCCGGCCCGGCGCCGCAGGCCGGCAGGGTGGCCAAGTTCGTCGGCGCGGGGGTGGCGGTCTTCGCCCTGATGCTCGGTTCGGGCGTGGCCGGCGGGGCGCTCGCCCTGGCGGTCGACGGCGACGGGGGCGGCATCACCCGCAACTACTCGGCCGCCCCCGTGATCAACAGCGCCGACCTGCCGAAGATCGCCGCCTCGGTGCAGGACAGCGTGGTCTCGATCATGACCGACAGCGGCGAGGGATCGGGCGTGGTCCTCAGCTCCGACGGTTTCGTGCTGACCAACAACCACGTGGTCGCGTCCGCCTCCGGCAAGACCGTCCGGGTGGTGTTCGCCAACGGCCAGTCCGCCCCCGCCGAGATCCGCGGCACCGACCCGAAGACCGACCTCGCGGTGGTCAAGACCAGCGGCCTGGACAACCTCAAGGCGGCGAAGTTCGGCGACAGCGACGCCATGCAGGTGGGCGACCAGGTGCTCGCCCTGGGCAGCCCGCTCGGTCTGCAGGGTTCGGTGACGGCCGGCATCCTCAGCGCCCGGGACCGCACCATCCAGGCCGGCAGCGGCGACAGCCCGCAGCAGGCCCCGCAGGGTGGCGCCAGCTCGATCTCCGGCCTGCTCCAGACCGACGCCCCGATCAACCCGGGCAACTCCGGCGGCGCGCTGGTCAACACCCGGGGCGAGGTGATCGGCATCAACACCGCCATCGCCACCGCCGGGCAGGGCAGCACCGGCAACATCGGGGTCGGCTTCGCCATCCCGAGCAACAAGGCCAAGAACGTCGCCGAGAAGCTCCAGCGGGGTGAGAAGGTCAGCCACCCGTCCCTCGGCGTCAGCGTCAACGCGGCCGAGGACGGCGGGGCCCTGGTGGCCGCCGTCACCGGGGGCAGCGCCGCCGAGAAGGCCGGCATCCAGCGGGGCGACGTGATCACCAGGTTCGGCGACAAGGTGATCAACGACTCCAACGATCTGGTCGGCGCGGTGCAGGCCGGCAAGGTCGGCGACCGGGTCCAGGTGACCTACAAGCGAAATGGTACGGAGGCGACTGCAACCGTGACGCTCGCCGAGACGTCATAGTCCTCAGACCTACCTCCTCCGGGCGGCGGGCGGCGGAGCCAAGGGGGTTGGCTCCACCGCCCGCCGCCGTACGCACCCCGGTCGGGCCCCACCCGACCGGGGTGCGTTTGGTTGTCCGGCCAGCGGGAAATCGCCGCCGATCCCGGGTCGGGACGAGGTTCCGTAGCGGGACAACGGGGGAGGATTCGTGGCCGTGACCCACCGTCCGTCGGAACGCCCACCGTCCGGGCCGCCACTGCGGATCGCGATGCTCGTTCCGCCCTGGCTGTCGGTGCCGCCGCCCGGGTACGGCGGGCTGGAGCAGGTGGTGCACGGGCTGGTCGACATGCTGGCCAGCCACGGCCACCAGGTGACCCTCTTCGGCGCGGGCCGGCAGCACGGCACCGCCGCCGACTTCGTCTCCACCATCGACGAGGTGCAGTACGACCGGCTCGGTGAGTCGCTGCCGGAGCTCGCCCACCTGGCGCGGGCCAACCAGTTGATCTCTGCCGCCGACTTCGACGTGATCCACGACCACACCACGATCGGGCCGCTGGTCGCCGGCCGGCGTGCGGTGCCCACCGTGGCGACCGTGCACGGCAACCCGGTCGGCGAGTACGGCGCGGTGCTCAGCGACACCGACCACGGGGTGGGCCTGGTGGCGATCTCCCACGCCCAACGGCGGGCCAACCCCGGCCTGCCCTGGGTCGGCACGGTGCACAACGCCCTCAACGCCCGGGACGTGCCGACCAAGCGGCAACCCGGCCGGGGCCCGGTGCTCTGGCTGGCCCGGTTCAGCCCGGACAAGGGCCCCGACACGGCGATCCGGGCCTGCCGGGCGGCCGGCCTGCCGCTCACCCTGGCCGGCAAGTGCAACGAGCCGGCCGAGCGCCACTACTTCGCCGAGGTGGTCCAGCCGATGCTGGGCGACGACGTCGACGTGATCATGAACGCCGACCGGGAGGCGACCCTGCGGTTACTGGTCGACGCCCGCTGCCTGATCATGCCGATCCAGTGGGAGGAACCGTTCGGCATGGTGATGGTGGAGGCCATGGCGACCGGCACACCGGTGGTGGCGCTACGCCGGGGCGCGGTGCCGGAGGTGGTGGTCGACGGGGTGACCGGACTGGTCCGCGACCGGGCCGAGGAGCTGCCGGCGGCCCTGCGCGAGGTGGTCCGGCTCGACCCGGCGGCCTGCACCGCCCACGTGGCCGACAACTTCTCCACCGGGCGGATGGCGCGCGGCTACGAGGCGATCTACCGGGCCGTGGCACTCGGCGTGGCCCCGCCCGTGCGCCGGCCCGTCGCACTGCGTACCCGCTGAGCGGGGTGCGGGGCGGTGCAGCGGACGGTGGTTCCGGTGCCGGCGTAGGGCGTCAGACGGCGGTCGCGGCCAGTTTCCGGGCGGCGGCTTCGAGTTGCCGGCCGTACGCCGCGGTGATGCCACCCTCGTCGATCCGGCGGGTGACCTTCTCACGGAGCGCGGTCGCCTGCGCGGGCACGTCGGCCTGGCCCTCGGCGGCGGACCGGGTCAGGTTGGCGAGCACGTTACGCAGGTCCAGGCCGACGTCCTCGCGGACCTCGCCGGTGCGGACCCCGTCGTCGATCAGCTGACGCATCCGGTCGGCCGCCTCGGTCAACCCGCCGCCGCCCTGCCCGCCGTCGGGGGTGGTGGTGGGCTGTGGGCGGGGCGGTGTGGGCGTCGTGGTGGCCCGCCGGGGCGCCGGCTGCGCGGTGGGGTCCGCCGGTGGCTGGGTGCGCGGCGGCGACGGCTCCGTCGCCGGGGCCTCGGTCTGCCGGGCGACCGGCGGGGTGGTGTGGGTCCCCGGCTCCAGCAGCGGGGCGAGCAGGAGGACCGCCGCGACGGTGAACACCACCAGCGCGCCCACCGCCACCAACGGCCGCCGCGACGGCGGCAGCTCCGGCTCCGGCTCGTCGGGCCCGGTCGCCGCACGACCGTTCCCCGTGCCGCCGCCACCTGCGCCACCGTTGGCCGTGCCACCTGCGCCACCCGCGCCGTTGTTCGCCGCGCCGTAGGCGGTGTGCCGGCCGTCCGCCGCGCCGGGGCCCGGCGGTCCGCCTGCGGGGGACCGGTCGCCGGACCCCGCCCCGGCCAGCTCGGCCCCCGGGATGCCGGTGCCGGCCGCACCGCCAGGACCCGCGCCGACGCCGGAAGCCGCACCGACGCCGGCCACTGCGCCCACGCCCGACGCCGCGCCGCCGCCGCCCGCCGCGCCGACGCCCGACGCCGCGCCCGGCGTGCCGGCCAGTGCGGGCAGGGTGACCGTGGGGGAGAGCATGGTGGCCGCCTGCGGATCACCGGGCAGCAGCTGGTCCCGCAGCGCGGTGGCGACCTGGTGCGCGGTCGGCCGCTCGTGCGGGTCCCGGGCCAGGCAGCGCAGGCAGACGTCCACCACCACCGGAGGCAGCCCCGGTACGCCGTCCAGCGACGGCGGTGTCTCGTCGACGATCGCGTCGGCGAGCTGTTCCCAGGTCTCCGCCGGGTACGGCGGATGGCCGGTCAGCGTCTCGTAGAGCAGTACGCCCAGGGAGTAGACGTCGGTCGACGGCTGGGCCGGTGCCCCGTCCAGGCGTTCCGGGGCCACGTACGCCGGGGTGCCGAAGGTGCCCCCGTCCTCGTCGTCGTCGGGGGTGCCGACCTGGGTGGCGATGCCGAAGTCGAGCACCTTCGCCCCGACCCGGGTCATCATCACGTTCGCCGGGGTGATGTCCCGGTGCACGATGCCCAGCCGGTGCGCCGCCGCCAACGCCTCGGCGACCTGGGCGCCCACCTCGACCGCCTCCGGCCAGGGCAGCGGACCCTCGCTCAGCCGGTGCTCCAGCTCCTCGCCGGTGAGCAGCTCCATCACCACGAACGAGGTGATCTCGCCGTCCGGGGCGAGCGCCTCGCCGTAGTCGTGCACCGCGGTCACGTGCGGGTGGACCAGTTGGGCGGCCGACCGGGCCTCCTCGCGGACCATGTCCCGGAAGCGGGCGTCGGCGGCCAGCGACGGCGCGAGCACCTTGACCGCGACGACCCGGTCCAGCACCTCGTCGCGGGCCCGCCAGATCACCGACATCCCGCCGGCCCCGATCCTGTCGAGGAGCCGGTACCTGCGGGCCAGCAACCTACCGGCGTTCAGGGCTGCCATCAGTGTTCGCACCTGCCTGGGGTTCGGGGTGGTGTCAGGTTGCGCGAATGTGTCCCCCCTGTCAACGGTTGTCCATTTGTCCGGTGACCCTCCGCAGTGGCGGTTTCGCCCACCGCCACCGGTTCCCGATCGACGCCGGTGACCAGCGGCTGCGCCGCAGGCACGGGCGGTGGCGTGCCAGGATGAACGACATGAGTGGCGGTCCGGTGGCGTTCGTGCTCGGCGGCGGGGGAGTGCTCGGCGCGGTCGAGGTGGGCATGCTGCGTGCCCTGTTCCGGGCCCGGATCCGCCCCGACGTCGTCCTCGGCACCTCGATCGGCGCGGTCAACGGCGCGTTGGTCGCCGCCGACCCGTCCGAGGCGGTCACCGACCGGCTGGTCCGGCTGTGGGCGTCCCCGGAGGCGAGCGAGGTGTACGGCGACTCGGTCGCCCGGCAACTGCGCCGCTTCGCCGCCCGTACCCACCTGCACTCGCCCCGGCCGCTGCGCAAGCTGCTGGAGGGGGAGCTGGGCGCGGACACCACCTTCGCCGACCTGAAGGTGCCGTTCCGCTGCTGCGCGGCCAACATCGAGCGGGCCGCCGAACACTGGTTCCACACCGGACCGCTGGTGCCGGCGGTGCTCGCCTCCGCCTCCGTACCGGGGCTGCTGCCGCCGGCACAGATCGACGGCCAGCATTACATTGACGGCGGGATCGTCAACTCCATCCCGATCGGCGAGGCGGTCGCGGTCGGCGCGACGCAGATCTTCGTCCTCCAGGTGGGGCGGATCGAGCGGGAGCTGACGCCGCCCCGCCGACCGTGGGAGATCGCCCAGGTCGCATTCGAGATCGCCCGCCGGCACCGGTTCGCCCGGGAGATGGCGGCCCTGCCCGAGGGGGTGCAGGTGCACGTGCTGCCGACCGGCGGGCTGGAACCACGCGACGACAGCCCGTGGGCGTACCGGGACATGGCGGCGGTGGGTCGGCGGATCAGCCGCGCCTACACCGCCTCCCGGCACTACCTGGCGAGCCTGGACCGCTGATGCCGCTGCCCCCTCGGTGGGTACGCCGGCTGTTGTTCGCACCCGGGGTGATCCTGCTCGCGGTCACGGTGCTGACCACGGTGCCGGTCTGGGCGCTGCTCGCGCTGGCCGCGTCGCCGTTCGTGCCGGGCCGGTTGCGCCCGCTGCGGCTGCTCTGGATCGGGTGCGTCTACCTGGTCTGGGACGCCGCCGCACTGGTCGCCCTCTTCGTGCTGTGGCTGGCCTCCGGATTCGGCCGGTGGAAGCGCACGCCGTCCTTCCAGCGGGCACACTACGTGCTCGCCGGCTGGTTCCTGCGGGTGCTGTTCTGGCAGGCCCGGTGGACGCTGCGGCTGAGCATCGACGTGGTCGGCACCGACCCGGACACCGCCCTGCCGGGCCGGCCGGAGCTCGTGCTCTGCCGGCACGCCGGCCCGGGTGACTCGTTCATCCTGATCCACTCCCTGGTCAACTGGTTCCGGCGGGAGCCCCGGATCGTGCTCAAGGAGGCGCTCCAGTGGGACCCGGCGATCGACGTGCTGCTCAACCGCCTGCCCAACCGGTTCATCGCCGCCGGTGACGGCCGGGACGCGGCGGTCCGGCAGATCGGCCACCTCGCCACCGGACTGGACGACGACGACGCCTTCGTGATCTTCCCGGAGGGCGGCAACTTCACCCCCGGCCGACGCGTACGGGCCATCGACCGGCTCCGCGCGCTCGGGCTGGAGCGGATGGCGGTGCGCGCCGAGCGGATGCAGCACGTGCTCGCCCCGCAGCCCGGCGGGGTGCTCGCCGCCCTGGACGCCGCACCCGAGGCCGGCGTGATCTTCGTGGCGCACACCGGCCTGGACCGGATGCTCACCGTCGCCGACGTGTGGCGGGAGCTGCCCATGGACAAACGGATCGTGATGCGGTTCTGGTCGGTGCCGCCCGAGGACGTCCCGACCGGCCGGCAGGAGCGGATCGACTGGCTCTTCGACTGGTGGGACCGGATCGACAGGTGGATCGCCGCCAACCGGGACGGCGTGACCGCTGGATGAACGCACCGTGACGGTCGACCGGTTCGCCGCCGATCCCACGTAGGGTGCGCAGGTGGACCAGATCTGCGTGGTGACGACGGTGGTGGACTCGCGCTCCGTCGCGGACCTGATGGCGGCTGCCGCGGTGGCCGGGCGGCTGGCCGCCTGCGCCCAGGTCGGCGGCCAGGTCGACAGCACGTACTGGTGGCGGGCCGGGGTGGAGACCAGCACCGAATGGTCGGTGCAGTTCAAGACCGCCCCGGACCGGGCCACCGCGCTGGTCGGCCAGATCCGGGCCAACCATCCCTACGAGGTGCCCGAGATCCTGGTCACCCGGGTGGACAGCGGCGACCCGGCGTACGCGCTCTGGGTGCACGAGAACACCCGTACCTAGGTACGGGCACTCTGGCCAGGGGTTGCCGCCCACCGGCAGGATGGCCGGGTGCAGAACACCGGTTACCCCTGCCCCCGCTGCGGTGCGCCCGCCGAACTGACCCGCGGGTGCGTCGGTTGCGGGTTCGGGCCGTACCCGCCCGCCGCCGAGGTGGTCCGGCTGGACCGGGAGATCGTTTCGCTCGGCCGGGAGGTGGAGCGGGCCCGGGAGGCGTACCAGGGGCTCGGCGCGCGCCTGCTCGCGGCGCAGCGCCAGCGGGCGGAACTGGCGGCCCGGATCCGCCGGGAGATCCCCGCGCCGGTCCCGGTCGGTGCGGCGGTCCGCGTACCCGCGCCGGCCGGACGTCCCGTTCCGCCGGCCGTTCGTCCGGCAGGCCACCCGGTCGTCCCGGCCGCGCGCCCGGTCGTCCCGGTGCGTCCCGGCGGTGTCGTCGGGTCCGGCGGGTCCGTGCCGCCGGCCGGGTTCGGACCCCCACCCGTGGGTACGCCGGGCCGCCCGGAGACCTCGACCCGGACGATCCAGTGGCTGCTGTTCGTCCTCGGTGGCCTGCTGCTGGGCACGGCGGCGGTGGTCTTCACCGCGGTCGCCTGGGCGGCGGTGGGGGTGGCGGGCCGGGCGCTGATCCTGGCCGGGTTCACCGCGCTCGCCCTGGCGGTGCCGTTGGTGGCGAAGTGGCGCGGCCTGCGCGGCACCGCCGAGACGTTCGCGGCGGTGGGCCTGCTGCTGGTGGTCCTCGACGGGTACGCCGCCTGGTCGGTGAACCTGCTCGGCACCGCCGACTGGTCGGGCACCCGGTACGCCGCCCTGGTCACCGGGCTCAGCGCGGCGGTCGCCACCGGGTACGCCCTGCTCAGCCGGCTCACCGTGCCGTGGTTCGCGGCGCTGTTCGTCGTCCAGCCGGTGCTGCCGCTGGCGGTGGCGCAGTCCCGGCCCGAGGCCACCGGTTGGACGCTGACGTTCCTGGGGGTGGCGCTGCTCGACCTCGCGGTGGTGGTCGCGCTGCGCCGCCGCTCGCCGGCCCCGCTCGCCGTTCCGACCGGCCCGGTCCCGACCGGCGCGGCTCCGCTCGCCGTTCCGACCGGCCCGGTTCCGACCGGCCCGGTCCCGGCGGCCACCGGGTCGGCAGCGAACCGCCCGGTGCCGGCCGGGCCTGATCCCGCCGCTCCGCCACTGGCCGGAGCGGTGCCACCCGGGGCGGCTCCGGCCGCTGCGGGTCCCGGGGAAGCGGTGGTGGTGCCCGCCGGGGGGGCGGGCGCCACCACCGTCCCGGCGGACGGGGGACCGGCGGCCGGCGGGGGGCCGGTCGCCGGACCGCCCGGTTCCACCGCTGTGCTCGCCGGCCGGGTGCTCGGTTGGCTCGGCTTCGGTGCCGCGACGACGGTCGCCGCGAGCTGCGCGCTGGTGCCGCTGGTGCTCGGCCGGGCCGGCGGTCAGCCGCTGCTGGCCGGCCTGCCGATGCTGCTCGTCGGCCTGGTCCTGGCCGGTGCGGCCCGGGTCGCGGGTGCCGGGGTGTTCCGCCAGCTCACCACCGGGCTGCTGGTGCCGTTGCTCGCCGTCGCGGTGCTGCGGCCGGTGGCCGAACTGCGGGCCGGGTTCCTGCTGCTCGCCGTCGGCCTGGTGGCGGCCGCTCTGGCCGGTGGCGTGAGGCTGCTGCCGCAGCGGCACCGCACCGGCCCCCGGGTCGGCGCGCTGCTGGTGGCGGCCGGTGCGGCCCAGGTCACCGTGCTCGCCACCGGTTCCCTCGCGGCGCTCGCGGTGGGCCGGTCGCTGCCCGCCTGGCAGGGGGCCGCCGCGGGTCCCGCTCTCGCGTGGGGCTGGCAGCTCCCGCTCACCGCCCTGCTCACCGTCGGCGCCGGCCTCCTGCTGCTGTCGAGGACGGCCCGTCCGGTGATCGTGCTACTGGGCGTGGTGGTCACCGCCGCCGCGCTGCCGGCGGTGACCACCACACCGTGGCCGGCCACCCTCGCGGTCGACCTGGTCGTCGGGGCGGCACTGCTGCCGGTGGCGGTGCTGCGGTGCCGTCGTGCCGCGACGGTGCTCGTCGGTGCGGCCGGTGCCGCCGTGCTGCTCGGGCACGGCCTGCTGGTGGCGGCGGCCGAACCGGTGGGGCTGCTGGCGGCACTCGGGGTGGTGCTGGTCGTCGGGCTGGCGGTGGCGCTGTCCCCCCGCCCGGGGAACGCCGTCGCGGCCCGGGTCGCCGGGGTCGCCCTGACGGTCGCCCTGCTCACCGTGCCGGCCGGCGCTGCGGTCGCGCTGCGGGCCGCCGGGTCGCCGGCCTGGTGGCAGCTGCGGGTCGGGTTCGCCGCCGCCGTGCTGCTGCTGGTCCCGCTGCTCGCGCTCCGTCGTCGCCGCCCCGACCTCGACGGGTACGCCGGCACCGCGCTCGCCGTGGCGCTGGCCGCCGTGGTCACGCCGACCGTCGTACCGGGTGGGGAGTCGTCGGCCCTCTATGCCGCGGCGGCGCTCGGCGTGCTGGTGCTGGCCGAACGGCGTACCGCTGCGGTGACGACCGGCCGGGTGGTCGGCGTCGGCCTGGCCGGGCTGGCCCTGGTCGCCGCCGCTCCGATGACCCTCACCGCGCTGGTCGCCCCCTACGGTGACCCGGTCCGACCCTGGTCGGGGGCGCCGACCGGGGACGGCCCGTCGGGTGCCCCGGCGGTCGGTGTGGCGCTGCTGGTCCTCGCCCTCACCGCCGCGCTGTTCGTCCACCGGTACACCGGCCGCCGGTCCGGGTCGGCCGTGGCCGCGCTGCCGTTCGGGGCGGCGGCGCTGCCCGTGCTGCTGCTCGTCGGCCCCGCACCCTGGCCGGTGGTGCCGGCGGTGGTCCTGCTCGTCGGCAGCGCGGCGCTGCTCACCGCCGCGCTCGCCGGCCCGGTTCGGACCGCCGCCGTCGCCACGGCCACCCCGCCTGCGGCGGTCCCGGGTGGGCCCGGTCCCGGCGCGGCACCGACTGCGGGTGGGCCACCGGTGGACCACCGGCGTGGCGGGGAACTGCTGGTGCCGGTCACCACCCCGATCGGTCTGCTGTGGACGTTCTTCGGCCTGGTCGGGCTGCTCGCCACCCGGGCCGGTACGTTGGCCGCGCTGGCCCTGCTGGTGATCGTGACGGCGGTGATCGGTGCGGTCGGCAGGCGGCCCGGGGTACGGCTGCTCGGCTGCCTGACCACGGTCGCGGCGGCCACCTCCTTCGCGTTGACCGCGCCCCTGGCCGCCGGCCTGCCGACCCGGACGGCCGGGTTCCCGGTGCTCGTGGTGGCGGTGGCGGTGCTGCTCGGCGCACCCCTGCTGGCCCGGCGCGGGTCGCTCACCGTACGGGCGTTGGAGGCCGCCGCGCTGGCGGTGGCCGTGCTCGCCCTGCTGCTCACCGTCGGTGCGATCCGACACGCGGCGGTGATCTGCGTGCTCTGGGGGGCCGCCGTGGCGCTGCGGGTGCTGTACCCGGGGCAGTCGGCCGGCCAACGGTGGGTCTTCGGGGCGGTGGCCGGTGGCAGTGAACTGCTCGGCGCGTGGCTGCTGCTGATCAGCGGCGAGGTGGTGCTGCTGGAGGCGTACACCCTGCCGGTGGCCGGGCTGACGTTGGTGGCCGGCCTGCTGGCGCTGCGCAGCCGGCCCGGGTTGACCAGTTGGCTGGCCCTCGGCCCCGGGCTCGCCGCCGCTCTGCTGCCCAGCCTGGTGTCGGTGCTGGTGGCGGCGGACCCGCAGCCCTGGCGGCGGCTGCTGCTGGGCGGTGCCGCGCTGGGCGTGGTGCTGGTCGGCGCGGTCCGGCGCTGGCAGGCGCCGGTGGTGCTCGGCGGCGGCAGCCTCGTCCTGCTCGCGCTGCACGAACTGGTCCGGGGCTGGGACCTGCTGCCCCGCTGGATCTACCTGGCCGTCGGCGGGCTGGCGTTGATCACGCTCGCGGCCACCTACGAGCGGCGTCGGCGGGATGTGAGCCGGCTGCGGGCGGCGGTGGGCCGGATGGGCTGAGCCGCCCACCGGTAGGGTCGTGCCAAGGCAGCGCCTGCGCACCGCCGAGCCGGCGCGCAGGTGCCGACCGGGCCGGCGGTGGCGGCCCGGCAGAGCGACGAGATCCTCCGGAGCGCGCGATGAGATTCGAGATCAGCAAGGTGCTGGACGCCATCGAGGGGCGGGTCTGCACCGATCCGTCCCTGGCCCGAGCGGTGCTGGACCTGGCCGAGGTGATCCGCTACCAGGATCTCGACGGTGGTCGTCCGGCCAGCCTGCTGCGGCTCGGCATGGTGATCGACGCGCTCTCCCGCGAGCTGGCCGAGGACAGCGTCCCGGTCTATGCGATCGTGCACCGGGCGCTGCTCTCCGACGCCGACCTCACCTCCAACGAGCGGATGGTGGTCCGCCGGTGGGCCGACGACGGCCTGGTCGAGGTGCTCGACAACCCGGGTGACCGGATGCTGGAGGTGGCCGACCTGCTCGGCCTGCCGGTGGTCAGCCGGGTCCGGTTCGACGGGCTACGCGGCCGGTTCCCGTGGCTGGTGGAACAGCCGGGGCGGGTGGTCGCCCCGGTGCCCGGTGCCGGCGGCCCGGCCTTCGTCGCGCACGTCGGCGGCGGGCACACCCCGGTCGAGGGGGACCGTTCCCCGGTCGGTGGGCAGTTGCTGGCCCGACAGTGGCGGTGCCCGGAACCGGGCTGCGCGCTCTTCGGCGGCGGTGGGGGCGGCGGGGCGTTCGCCGACCTGGCCCGGGTGGACCGTGCCCCGGCCGGCCAGCCGCCGCCGGCCCTGCGGCAGGGTGTGCCGACCTGCCCCCGGCACGGTGCCCGGCTCTCCGACGCCGGGCCGCGCCCGCGCAGCGAGGTGCTGGCGATCCGGATCGGTGGCCTGATCCGTCGCCGCTTCGTCCTTACCGAGGACCAGCCGGTGACGGTCGGCCGGGCACCCGAGGAGCCCGGTGGCGTGATGCTCGGCCAGTGGCTCAACGACGAGACGCGACGGTGGATCAGCCGGGCACACGTCCGGTTCGAGCTGCGGGTCGGCGAGGTGATCGTCACCGACGTGAGCACCAACGGCTCCGGCATCCGGCCGAACGGCTCGATGGCCGAGGCGGAGCGGGTCCCGCTGGCACCGAAGCAGTCCCGGGTGCTCGGCGGCGCGGACATGGTGGAGCTGTACCCGGGGGTGCAGGTCGGTCGGGCCCGGGAACTGCCCACCGGCGCGGCGTTCACCCCGACCTCGGTGATGGCCGAGGCACCCACCATGGCGATGCGGCTGCCCCGCAACTGACCGGTGTCGCCCTGACCGGCCGGTCGCGCAGACCGGCCGGTCGTCGGCTCACATGCCACCGGCGGGCCGCCACGGTGACCGGTGTGCCGCCACGGCAAGGTGTGCCACCACGGGGGCGTCGACCCGACACCCGCCGTGGGTACGCGGCTCAGCCGGCCAGCACCGCGGCGAGCTGCGCCACCGCGTGGTCGATCTCGTCGGCGGTGATCACCAACGGCGGGGCCAGCCGGATCGTCGAGCCGTGGGTGTCCTTGGCGAGCACGCCCCGCTCCATCAGCCGCTCACACGCCTGCCGGCCGGTCATCAGCGTAGGGTCGATGTCCACCCCGGCCCACAGCCCACGCACCCGTACCGCCACCAGACCCTTGCCGAGCAGCCCCTCCAGCCCGGCCCGCAGCCGTTCGCCCAGCTCGGTGGAGCGGCGCTGGAAGTCGCCGGTGGCCAGCAGCCGGACCACCTCGGTGGCGACCGCGCAGGCGAGCGGGTTGCCGCCGAAGGTCGAGCCGTGCTGGCCCGGCTTGAGCACCCCGAGCACGTCCGCGTTCCCGGCCACCGCGGAGACCGGCACGATGCCGCCGCCGAGCGCCTTGCCCAGCAGGTACAGGTCCGGCACGACACCCTCGTGCTCGCAGGCGAAGGTGCGCCCGGTGCGACCCAGACCGGACTGGATCTCGTCGGCGACGAACAGCACGTTGCGGTCGGTACAGACCCGACGTACGCCCGGCAGGTAACCGTCCGGCGGCAGCACCACGCCCTGCTCGCCCTGGATCGGCTCCAGCAGCACCGCGACGGTGTTCTCGTCGATCGCCGCCTCCAACGCCGCCAGGTCGCCGTAGGGCACCACGGTGAACCCGGGCGTGTACGGCCCGAAGTCGGCGCGGGCGTCGTCGTCGGTGGAGAAACTGACGATGGTGGTGGTCCGGCCGTGGAAGTTCCCGTCGGCCACGATGATGTTGGCCTGCCCCGGGGCGACCCCCTTGACCTGGTAGCCCCACTTGCGGGCCACCTTGATGCCGGTCTCCACCGCCTCGGCGCCGGTGTTCATCGGCAGCACCAGGTCCTTGCCGCAGAGCGCGGCCAGCTCCCGGCAGAAGTCGGCGAACTGGTCGTGGATGAACGCCCGGCTGGTGAGGGTGAGCCGGTCGAGCTGCTCGTGGGCGGCCCGGATCAGGGTGGGGTGCCGGTGGCCGAAGTTCAGCGCCGAATAGCCGGCCAGGCAGTCCAGGTAGCGACGGCCGTCCACGTCGGTGAGCCAGGCGCCCTCGGCGGAGGAGATCACCACCGGCAGCGGGTGGTAGTTGTGCGCGGTGTACCGCTCCGCGTCCCGGACGGCGGACGGGGTCCGCAGCATGTCCTCGATCACTGGCTCGCCTTTCCCTGACGGAGTCGCAACGTGCAGCACTTCGGTCCGCCGCCGGCCTTGCGCAGCTCGGACAGGTCGACACCGATGGTCTGGTAACCCCGGTCGCGCAGCTTGGCGGCCAGCCCGGTGGCCTGGGCGGGCAGCACCACATGCCGGCCGTCGCCGACCGCGTTGAGGCCGAGCACCTCGGCGTCGGCCATGGTGGCGTGGACGGCGTCCGGGAAGAGCCGGCGCAGCACCGCCCGGCTGCCGGGGGAGAACGCCTCCGGCAGGTACGCCACGGTCCGCTCGTCGAGCACGGTCAGCGCGGTGTCCAGGTGGTAGAAGCGCGGGTCGACCAGTTGCAGGGTGACCACCGGGTGACCGAAGACCTCCTGCAACTGGGCGTGTGAGGCGTGCGCGGTGCGGAACCCGGTGCCGGCGAGCAGGTGGTCGCCGACCAGCAGCACGTCCCCCTCGCCCTCGTTGACGTGCTTCGGGTCGTACACCTCGAAGCCGGCGGCCTCGAACCAGGCCCGGTAGGCGGGGGCCTCGTCGGCGCGCTGCGGGTCGCGGAACTGCACCGCCATCGCCCGGTCCCCGATGACCGTGCCACCGTTGGCGGCGAAGACCATGTCGGGCAGGCCGGCGACCGGGTCGATCAACTCGACGGTGTGGCCGAGGTCGAGGTAGGTGCGGCGCAGCTGCTCCCACTGCCGGATCGCCAGCGCGGTGTCGACCGGTGCGGTCGGGTCCATCCACGGGTTGATGGCGTAGTCGACGGCGAAGTACGTCGGCCGGCACATCAGGAAGCGCTGGCTGGTGGCGTCCATCGTCATTGTCCTGCTCCTGGGGTCGGGCGCGCCCGGCCTCCGTGGCCCACGGGCTGGCGCCGTGGCTCAACGGTATGTGCCCCGGGGGTGCGGCAACCACCGCCGAGACTTGCGTACGACAGCGGTTCGTTGCGTGTGGTCCGACCGCGACGGCGATCCGTTGCGTGGCAGCGCACAGCGAAGGGGCCGTCACCCCGGCGGGAGTGACGGCCCCTGTGCGCATCGGTGGCGGCGAACCGCTGCCCCCGAACGAGTGGGTGCCCGGCTGGTGAACCACCAGACTGGTCGGGCGGTGCCGGCGAACCGGCTGGTCCAACGTCGCCGGCGAACCGCCGGCGAGATCAAATGTGCCCTCAGAACCGGTCCACAAACTGTGAGTCAAGCCACTCCCGGAACCGGGCCACCCAGTCGCCGTCGGTGGTCGGCCAGTCGAACTGGCCGGTGAAGGCGAGCACGCCCAGCACCACCGCGGCCAGGCCGACCAACACGCCGACCAGCGCGTCCGTCGTGCCGGCCACGTGCCGACGGCGGGTCGCGATCAGGCCCAGCACCGAGAAGACCGCGCCGACCGCGCCGAGCGCGATGCCGTACCCGGCCAGGGAACCGGTGAGCACGAACGCCGCGCCCACCACCGACACGATCAGACCGAGGGTGGCGAGCAGGCTCGTCCTCGGCTTCGGACCGGCCACCACCGGCGGCTCCGGGCGGACCTCGTCGGCGGCCACCCGGTCCCGGTCGGTGGTCGGGGTGGGGACGCCGGCCGGTGCGGCGGGTGCCGTCCGGTCGGCGGGCGTCGTCCGGTCCCGGTCGGTCGGGCGGTCCGCGTCCACCGGGCGCGGCGCGGTGCGTACCGGGCCGGCGTCGGCGACCCGGATCGGGTCGGTCGGCGTCCGGGGCTCCTCATCGACCGTGCCGGGTCGGGCGGCGGCGCTGCGGCTGCCGTCGACGGCGCTGCGGGCGGTCGCCGCCCGCGCCAGCGCGCCGCGCTCGGCCGCCCGCCGCTCCGCATCCGGGTCGGGCCCGCCCGCGTCGACGCGGCCGTCGACGCCACGCCGGGTGGCGTCCGCACGCTCGGCGCTGCGTCGTGCCACGTCGGCGTCGCGCTCACCGTCGGTGGCCAGCGACCCGCTGCGGTACGTCGCCCGCTCGGCGTCCCGGTCCGTCACCACCGGCTGGTCGTCGCGCGCGTCGACCACCCCGTCACCGTTGCTGTCCTGCGCCGTACGACGACGCAGGAGCGAAGGAACGTTCACCACCACACCTCCTTGTCGATGCGTGGAGCCCTCGGAAGGGTCGGTGGCCGCCACGCGGGAACGACCTGGATGTACCCCGCACGTCCATCGACCACACACCACCGCGCCGGACCGGGCCGTGTCATGTCGGCCGACCGGGCCGTGCCGAGCCGTGTCGGGCTGGGCCGTGCCGGGCTTGGGCCGTGTCGGGCTGGGCTTGGACCGTGCCGTGCCGTGCTGGGCCGGGGCGGTGCGGGCCGGGGCGGGCACCGGCGTCGGTGGGGTACGGGCGCCTGACTACCCTTGGTGCCCGTGCCAGAGGGACACACCATCCACCGGCTGGCGGCCCGGCACGCCGAGCTGTTCGCCGGCGACAAGGTCACCGCCGGCAGCCCGCAGGGCCGCTTCGCCGACGGTGCCGCCCTGATCTCCGGCACCGTCCTGCACGGCACCGAGGCGTACGGCAAGCACCTGCTGCACCACCACGCCGACGAGCGCACCCTGCACGTCCACCTGGGCCTGTACGGCAGGTTCACCGACGGTGACGGCGAGCCGCCCGTACCGGTGGGGCAGGTCCGGTTGCGGCTGGCCAGCGACCGGCACTGGCTCGACCTGCGCGGACCCGCCGCCTGTGAACTGCTCACCCCGCCCGAGGTGGCGGCGTTGCGCGGCCGGCTCGGCCCGGACCCGCTGCGCGCCGACGCCGACCCCGACCGGGCGTACGCCCGGATCGGCCGCAGCCCGACCCCGCTGGCCGCGCTGCTGCTCGACCAGTCGGTGGTCGCCGGCACCGGGCTGATCTTCGTGACCGAGGCGCTGTTCCGGGCCGGGCTGCGGCCGACGCTGCCCGGCCGGCAGCTCACCCCGGCCGGCTGGGCGGCGCTCTGGGCCGACCTGGTGGCGCTGATGACCCTGGCGGTGACGCGCGGCCGGATCGACACCGTCCGCGACGCCCACCTGCCCGAGGCGATGGGCCGCCCCGCCCGGGTCGACCGGCACGGCGGCGAGGTGTACGTCTACCGCCGCGACGGCACCCCGTGTCACGTCTGCGGCGGCCCGGTCAGTCGGGGCGGGCTGGCCGGCCGCAACCTCTACTGGTGCGCCACCTGTCAACCCTGAGTACGGGCGACGCCTACGTGCCGTCGACCAGCCAGCGGGCCACCTCGACCTGGTTGGTGAAGACCGTCTCGCCGTCCAGGCTCCAGGCGAGGCAGTGCGCGATGGTCCAGCCGACCACCCGGTCCCGGTCGAGGCCGAGCGCGCCGGTGACCCGGTCCAGCCGACGCCGTACCGCCTCGGGGGAGTGCCCCAGCTCGACGCCGCGCACGATCGGCACCACCGCGAACTCCCGCTCGCCCAGCAGCGGCTTCGGGTCGATCACCAGCCACGGTTCCCGGGTGGCCCGCAGCACGTTGCCGGCGTGCAGGTCCTGATTGACCAGCACCTGCTCGCCCTGGCTGTCGACCAGCCGGTCGAGCTGGTCGAGCGCTGCGTCGACCAGCCGCCGCTCGTAGGGCCGGCCGGCCCGGTCCCACTTCTCCGGCAGCCGGTGCCGCCAGCCGGTCGCCTCCTCGGCGAGCGGGATGAACGGCCCGGCCACCCGCCGCCACAACCGGGGCAGCAGGCCGGCCACCACGTCCACCGCCTCGTCGGCGGGCAGCTCGTGCAGCGGTGAGCCGGGCCGGCACCGCTCCACCAGCAGCGCCCGCCGCTGCGGGTCGTGGGCGAGCAGCCGGACCGCCGCCTCGCCGTCCCAGTGCGCCAACGCGTCGGCCTCGTGCCGGCTGTCCGGGTCCGGGTACTGCAACTTCAGCACCGCCGGGGTGCCGTCGGGCAGGTCGGCGGGCATCGCCAGCGAGGCGAACGCGTACGGGAAGGGCGGGCCGAGCCGCAGCGACCACTGTTGCGCGCACTCGTCCCGCCACCGGGCCAGCGTGGCCAGCCACTCCCGCCCCTCCGGCGTCTGCCGCACCCACGACAACCCCGCCGGAATCTCCACCCGCCCATTGTGCGGATCGGGGAGAGTTGTCGCTGCCCTGGCGACAACTCTCCACAATGTTCCGCCGTGCTGTGCGGCACGCCGCTGCGGGACGGAGGAGTAGTGCGGCGGGGTGGTCGGCGTGGGTGCGGTACGTGGGGGGCTTCAGCGGTCGAGGGCGTCGACGGCCTTGCGGGCGGCGATCAGCACCGGGTCCCAGACCGGCGCGTACGGCGGGGCGTAGCCGAGGTCGAGGGCGGTCATCTCGTCCACCGTCATCTCGTTCCACAGCGCCACAGCCAGCGCGTCGATCCGCTTCGCCGCCTCGGAACGGCCGACGATCTGTGCGCCGAGCAGCCGACCGGTGGGCCGTTCGGCGATCAGCTTGACCGTCATCGCCTGGGCCCCCGGGTAGTAACCGGCCCGGTTCGTCGACTCGGCGATCACCGAGACGAACGCGAACCCGGCCGCCGTGGCGTCCCGCTCCCGCAGCCCGGTACGCCCCACCTCCAGGTCGCACACCTTCGTCACGGCGGTGCCGATCACCCCGGGGAAGGTGGCGTACCCGCCGCCGATGTTGATCCCGGCGACCCGGCCCTGCTTGTTGGCGTGGGTACCGAGCGGGATGTGCACCGACATGCCGGTGACCCGGTGCAGGGTCTCCACGCAGTCGCCGGCCGCCCAGACGCCGGGCACCCCGGCGACCCGCATCCGCCGGTCCACCCGTACCCCGCCGGTGGGGCCGAGCGGGAAACCGGCGGCGGCGGCGAGCGCCGTGTTGGGGCGTACGCCCAGGCCGAGAACCACGACGTCGGCCGGCACCGGGCCGGCGGAGGTGACCACCGCGGACACCCGGCCGTCGCGCTGCTCGACCCCGCTGACCGTGACACCGGTACGGATCTCGACGCCCAGCCCGCGCATCGCCTCGGCGACCAGCCCGGCCATGTCCTCGTCGACGGTGGCCATCGGTTGCTCGCCCCGCTCGACCAGGGTGACGGCGAGCCCGCGTTGGATCAGCGCCTCGGCCATCTCCACCCCGATGTAGCCGCCGCCGACCACCACCGCCCGGGTCGGCGTCGGGTCGGCGTCCAGCCAGGCCCGCAGCGCCGCCGCGTCGTCCAGGGTCTGGATGCCGAAGATGCCGTCGACGTCGTCGTCCGCCCAGTCGGGCAGGTTCGGGACGGAGCCGGTGGCGTACACCAGGGTGTCGAACGGTTCGCGGACCTCGCCGCCGTCGTCGAGCCGGCGGGCGGTGACCTCCCTGCGGTCGAGGTCGATGCCGGTGACCTCGGTACGCAGCCGTACGTCGATGGCGAAGTCGTCGCGGAAGGTGGCCGGATCGCGGGCGATCAACGCGTCCCGCTCCTGCACCAGTCCACTGATCCAGTACGGGATGCCGCACGCCGAGTACGACGTGAAATGCCCCCGCTCGAACGCCACGATCTCCAGGTCGTCGACGCCGCGGCGGCGGCGGGCCTGGGAGGCCGCCGCCATCCCGGCGGCGTCCCCACCGACGACGATCAGCCGCTCCGTCACGACGCCCAGTCTTCCACGCGCCGGCCGCCCCCGGGCCGGTCAGCCACGGGTCTGCCGGGCGACCTCGGTGACCACGTCCTCCAGCCGGCCCGACCGGGCGAACACGGCCCGCTGCCGGGCCGCCCCGGTGCCGTGCCGGCGCAGCGTGGCCAGCAGCTCGGTCACCTCGGCCAGGTCGTCGTGCGCCTCCAGGGCCGGGCGGACCCGCTCGACGAGCCGGTCGACCAGTTCCCAGGCCGGGCGCAGCTCACCGTTGGTCAGGTCGACGCCGTCGCCCTCCAACCCGTCGTGGGCGGCCCGCCAGTGCGCGGCCACCAGCAGGTGGTGGTCGGTGTTCACCGACGGGCGGCCCGCCGCCACGTCGTCCATGGCGGTGGCGACCAGCGCCCGGACCAGCCCCGCCACCAGCACCGCGTCGTCGACCGACGGGCAGACGTCACCGATGCGGACCTCCACCGTCGGGTACTTCGCCGACAGCCGGGCGTACCAGTAGAGCATCCCCTCGTCGAGCATCACCCCGCTGGCGATCAACTGCCGGATCAGCCGCTCGTAGTGCTCGTACGACTCCAGGTAGGGGGTGGGCGCGACCGACGGCCAGCGTTCCCACTCGACGGAACGCCAGCTCGCGTAGCCGGTGTCGACCCCCTCGGAGAAGGGCGAGTTGGTGGTCATCGCGTGCAGCACCGGCAGCCACGGCCGGATGTGATTGAGCACCTGCACACCGGTGTCCGGGTCCGGGACACCCACGTGCACGTGCATGCCGTTGTTGCCGGGGCCGGGCACCAGCAGCCGGAACCGTTCGATCATCCGGTCGAAGCGGGGCTTGTCCACCACCGGCGGCACCGGTCCCGCCACCGGGCCGGTGCCGATGGCCAGCACCCGGACGCCGGCCCGCTCGGCGGCGTCGGCCAACGCGCCGCGCAGCACACCCAGCGAGTGCCGGATCGAGCCCAGGTCCAACCCGGGTGGGCTGCCGATCTCGATCTGGCTGGTCTGGAACTCCCGCTCCACCTGCCCGCGCAGCTCGGCCGGCACCTGCGCCATGACCAGGTCGACGGCGGGCACCGCGGCACCGGTGTGCGGATCGACCAGGAGGAACTCCTCCTCCACGCCCACCGTCAGCCGGTCGGGCCCGGTCCGCTCCGGAGCCACCGCCCCGGCCGCCACCCCACTGGTCATCGCCATCACCGTCCGTCCCGTCCCGCCGCGGCGGGTTCGCCACGGTGCTGTCCGGCCCATTACCCGCAGTGTCCGGCGGAGAAAACGCGACACGGCGCGTCGTCGCGTCGGATGCTTACCATGACCCGGTCCCGCCGACCGGTGCCGTGCCGCACCCCCGCCCCGACCTGGAGCGGGCCGGGGCGGGAACGTGAGGGAGGTCAGGTGACCCCGACGACGGTGCCCCAGTCGGCGCCCCCGACCCCGGCGCGGCGGCCCGGCCACCCGCCCCGGCCGGCCGGGCGGGACTGGCGGCGGCAGGTGCCCCGGATGTTCGCGGCGCTGCTGTGGTTCATCGCCGCGATCTGCGCGCTGGCGGCGGTGAGCAGCGCGGCCAACGCCGAGTTCCAGCCGGTCCGGACTACCATCGACACGCTGCTGGTGCCGGCGCCGGCCAACCTGGCGTACGCGGTGTTCCTCGGCACCCTCGCCGCGGCGGTGCTGCGCCGTAAGCGGCTGGCGTACTGGGTGCTGGTCGTCTACTTCATCCTCAGCCTGGTCGTCGGGGTGCTGACCGGCCTGGTGCTGGTGACCGTCGGCGCGGACCAGCTCACCGACGACGCCGGCCGGCGGCTGTTCACCCTGATCGACGCCGTCGGTGTCTGGGTGGGCATCGGGTTCGCCGCCGCCGCCCTGACCCTGCTGCTGACCGCCCGGCGGGAGTTCTACGCCCGGGTCCGCAGCGGCAGCACCCGCCGCGCCCTCGGGGTGTTCTTCGGTCTCGCCGCGGCTGCCGTCGGGCTCGGTTACCTGCTGCTCACCGCCGTGCCCGGCAGCCTGCGCAGCTTGCTGGACCGGGTCGGGTACGCCATCGAGAAGGTCTTCGGCGGGGCGATCACCCTGGACGTCACCCGGCAGGGCCAGGCCCCCGGCTGGGTCAACCTGCTGCTCGGCGGGATGGGCGCGGTCGCCTTCCTGGCCGGCCTGTTCACCCTGCTGCGTTCCCAGCGCGCCGCCGCCGTGCTGCACCCCGACGAGGAGCAGCGGATCCGGGAACTGCTGGCCCGCTACGGCGACCGGGACTCGCTCGGCTACTTCGCCACCCGACGGGACAAGGCGGCGATCTTCTCAGCCAGCGGGAAGGCGGCGCTGACCTACCGGGTGGTCAACGGGGTGAGCCTGGCCAGCGGCGACCCGGTCGGCGACCCGGAGGCGTGGGGTCCGGCCATCACCGCCTGGCTGGACCAGGCCCGGGAGTACGCCTGGACCCCGGCGGTGATGGGGGCCAGCGAGGCCGGCGCGCGGGCCTACCACCGGCACGGGTTGAAGGTGCTGCAACTGGGCGACGAGGCGATCCTGCTGGCCCGGGAGTTCGACCTGGGCGGGCGGGACATGCGCCCGGTCCGGCAGGCGGTGCACCGGGTCGAGCGGGCCGGTCACACCGCGCTGGTCCGCCGGCACCACGAGATCCCGCCGGACGAGCTGGCCGACCTCGCCGCCCTGGCCACCCGCTGGCGGGACACCGAGCACGAGCGCGGCTTCTCGATGGCGCTGGGCCGGCTCGGTGACCCGGCCGACGGTGACTGCGTGCTGGTGGAGGCCCGCGACGGCACCGGCCGGGTGCGGGCGCTGCTGTCGTTGAGCCCGTGGGGCACCGACGGCCTGTCGCTGGACCTGATGCGTCGGGACCGCACCGCCGAGAACGGGGTCACCGAGTTCATGGTGGCCGCGCTGCTCGGTGCGGCCCCCCGGCTGGGTGTCGAGCGGGTGTCGCTGAACTTCGCCGTGTTCCGGTCGGTGTTCGAGCAGGGCGCCCGGATCGGCGCCGGCCCGGTGATCCGGCTGTGGCGGCGTACGCTGCTGTTCTTCTCCCGCTGGTGGCAGTTGGAGTCGCTGTACCTGTCCAATGCCAAGTACCAGCCGCACTGGACGCCCCGCTACCTGTGCTTCGGCGAGCGGCGGGAGTTGGCCCGGGTGGGGTTGGCCGCCGCCGTCGCGGAGGGCTTCGTGGCGTTGCCCGGCGGCCGGCCGTCCCCGCTGTACGGGGCACCCCCGGCCGGTGGCGGGGTGGGGTTCGTGCCGCCGGACGCGGTCACGGTGCACGCGGTCAGCCCCGAACCGGCCCGCGAGCAGCAGCCCGAGCAGGTGCGGGTCCGGCGGGCGAAGCTGGACCGGCTACGGGCGCAGGGCGTCGAGGCGTACCCGGTGGGGTGGCCGCGTACCGACGGGTGTGCGGCGGTGCGGGCGCGGCACGCCGGGCTGGCCCCGGACACCGGCACCGGGGAGACCGTGTCGGTGGCCGGGCGGGTGCTGCTGGTCCGCGACCACGGCCGGGTCTGCTTCGTCACCATCCGGGACGGCAGTGGCGACCTGCAACTGGTGCTGGAGAAGGAGCTGCCCCGGTGGCGGGCCACCGTCGACATCGGCGACCACGTCGGCGCGACCGGCGAGGTGTACGCCACCCGGCGCGGCGAGGTGTCGGTCCGGGTGGCCGACTGGCAGCTCACCGCCAAGTGCCTGCGCCCGCTGCCCGACAAGCACCACGGCCTGGCCGACCCGGAGGCGCGGGTCCGCCGCCGCTACCTGGACCTGGCGACCAGCCCGCAGGCCCGGGAGCTGCTGCGGGCCCGCAGCGCCACCCTCACCAGCCTGCGCCGGACCCTGGTGGACCGGGACTTCCTGGAGGTGGAGACGCCGATCCTGCAACGGGTGCACGGCGGAGCGAACGCCCGCCCGTTCGTCACCCACAGCAACGCCTACGACCTGCGGTTGACCCTGCGGATCGCCCCGGAGCTGTACCTCAAGCGGCTCGCCGTGGGCGGCGTCGAGCGGGTGTACGAGCTGGGCCGGGTGTTCCGCAACGAAGGTGTCGACTTCAGCCACAACCCGGAGTTCACCGTGCTGGAGGCGTACCAGGCGTACGCCGACTACCACGACATGCGGGAGCTGGCCAGGGAGCTGATCGTCGCGGCGGCGGTGGCGGTGCACGGGGCTCCACTGGCCCGTCGACCGGGCACCGGTGAGCTGATCGACATCGGCGGGCCGTGGCCGGTCCACACGGTGCACGGGGCGGTCTCCGCCGCGCTGGGCGAGGAGGTGACCGTCGACACCGACGTCGCCACCCTGCGCCGGCTCGCCGACACGGCCCAGGTGCCGTACGACCCGGGGTGGGAGCGCGCCGAGCTGCTGCTGGAGCTGTACGAGCGGCTGGTCGAGGCGCGTACCGACGTGCCCACGTTCTACCTGGACTTCCCGACCGACGTGTCGCCGTTGACCCGGCAGCACCGGTCCGATCCCCGGTTGGCCGAGCGGTGGGACCTGGTGGCGTTCGGGATGGAGCTGGGCACCGCGTACTCGGAGCTGGTCGACCCGACCGAGCAGCGGCGGCGGTTGACCGCCCAGTCGTTGAAGGCGGCCGGTGGTGACCCGGAGGCGATGGAGCTGGACGAGGACTTCCTCACCGCCCTGGAGTACGCGATGCCGCCGACCGGTGGCCTGGGGTTGGGCGTGGACCGGTTGGTGATGTTGCTGACCGGCCGGTCCATCCGGGAGACCCTGCCGTTCCCGATGGTCCGCGAGTCCTCGTGAACCGCCCCCACCGTGACCCGGACCCGGCGGCCCGCCGTGGGGGCGGCGGGCACCGGATCGCCCGGACCGGGGCGGCGGTGGCGCTGGTGGTGGCGGCGGTCTGTTACGCCTCCTGGCTGCTCGCCCCGGTGCTCAACCCGGGGCTGCGGCCGGTGCAGAGCTACCTGAGTGAACTGGCCGCCCGGGACCAGCCGTACCACCTGGTCTTCCAGCTCGGCGACGTGACGACCGGGCTGTGCGCGACGGCGGCCGGGTTGCTGCTGGCCCGGGTGGTCCGGGAGGTGCCCCGGCCGGCCTGGTGGGGGCTGCTGGTGTTCGGTGTCGCCACCGCCGTCGACGGAGGGTACACCTCGATGGACTGCGCCCCCTCGATCGACGACCGCTGCGCCCGGCTGGAGGAGGCGGGCGAGTTGTCCTGGCGGCACCAGGCCCACACGGTCACCTCGTCGGTGGCGGTGGCCGGCGCACTGCTCAGCCTGGTGGCGGTCCTCGCCGTGCTGCGGGGCCCGGTCCGCCGCCGGGCCGGGCTGGTGGTGGCGGTGGTGCTGGCGGTCGGCACGGTCGGCACGCTGGTCGCCACCCTGCACCCCGAGTGGGGGTTGGGCCTGTGGCAGCGGGTCCAGCTCACCGGGCTGTCCGGCTGGCTGCTGCTCACCGCCGCCGTCGCCCGCCGGGGCCCCGGCCCGGAGCGCCCCCGGTGACCGGCCCGCCTGCCCCCGATCGGCCTGCCCCCGATCGGCCTGCCCCCGACCGGCCCACCGCCGACGACGCGGCGGCTACCGGTCGGGCCGGCGGGCCGGGGGTGCTGCTCTGCCCGGGGATGGGGGAGGGGGCGGCGACCTGGGACCGGATGGTGCCGCCGCTGACCGCCGCCGGCTGCCGGGTGCGCCGGCTGGACCGGCCGGACGACACCCGGGTGCCCACCCTCACCGCCGAACTGGCCCGCCTCGACGCGGCGCTGACCGGGCTGGACCGGCCGGTGCTGGTGGCGCACTCGGCGGCGGCGTTGCCCGCCGAGGCGTACGCCCGGCGGCATCCGGGGCGGCTCGCCGGGCTGGTGCTGGTGGACCCGAGCCTGGTGGACCCGGACGGGGCGGCCCGGTGGCGGTGGTGGTCGGCGTGGACGGCCGGCACGGTGGCGGCCGGGGCACCGGTGCTGGCCGGGGCGCTCGACCGGTCCGGTCTGGCCCGCCGGTACGGCCCGGGGGCGTGGCGTCGGGCGGTGCGCCCGATGAGCGTCCGCCCGCCCGACCCGACCGCTGCGGCGGCGTACGGCTGCGGATCGGTGCTGGTCGGGGCGCTGGTGCAGTGGTTGGCGTACCCGGCGGTGGCGGCGGAACTGGTGGCGTTGCGGGCGGTGACGGCGGCACCGACGCTGCCGGTGCAGGTGTTGACCGCGCTCGGCGACGTGCCCACCCCGGCCGGTCGGGCGGCGTGGCGGGCGGGCCATGCGGCGCTGGCGGCGAGCTTCCCCGCCGGCCGGCAGGAGGTGTTGCGGGACGCCCGGCATCTGCTGCACGTGGACCGGCCGGAGACGGTGGTCGAGGCCGTCGCGGCGGTCCGACGTGACAGTGGGTCCTAGGCTGGCGGGCGTGTCGGGGCTGCGGGTGGTGACGGGTCTGTGGGCGTACGCGCTCGTCGGGCTGACCCTGCTCGCGGACCGGCCGGGTGACCTGCTCGCCGGTGCGGCGGTGGTGGCCGCGTTGCTGCTCGTCGTCCTGCTGGCGACCCGTCCCCGGCCGACGTCCGGCCCCGGCACGGGGCGGCGGCGGGCGGTCGGGTTACGCGACCGGGCCCGGCGTCGACGCGTACCCCGGCAGGTCGATCCGGACGCGGCGGGCCGACCCCGCCCCCGGGCACCCGGGGGTTCCCTCCCGGTCGGGTGGTCCCCGGTCGCGGGCTGATCCCGCGCGCCGCCGCCGCCGACCGGTTCCGTCGTCATCCGTCCCACGGTGAACCGCCGACCGCCCTGACGGGCGGCCGGTCGACGTCCCGTGCGGACCTCCGGAATCGGACCGAGGGGTTCCCCCATGCTCGCCTTCTCACCTGTGCACGACGCGGCTGCCGCCGCGGGTTCTGTCGTCGGCTGGCTCGCCGGGCTGCTGACACCGCTGGCCGGCGGGGCCGCCACCGCCGCCGCCATCGTGCTGTTCACCATCGCCGTCAGGCTGTTGATCTCACCGCTGACCGTCGCCCAGGTCCGCGCGGAGCGGCGTCGCGCGGCCCTCGCCCCGCAGTTGCGCCAGCTCCAGCAGCGGTACGCGGACGACCCGGCGACGTTGCAGTCGGAGGTGTTCGCGCTCTACCGCCGGGCCGGGGCGTCGCCGGTGGCGGGGTGCCTGCCGGCGCTGCTCCAGGCTCCGTTCTTCCTGGTCATGTACCGCCTGTTCGGCACCGGTGACGGTGCGGTCGGGCTGCTCGACGCGCGGCTGGCCGGGGTGCCGCTGGGCTGGCACCTGGGCGACGGGCTGACCCTGTCGGCGCTGCCGGTGTTCGGGGTGCTGCTGGCGGCCCTGGCCGGCCTGGCCACGGTGCTGTCCCGGCGGGCCCGGCGGACGGCGTCGGCCGCCGCGCCGACGGACCAGCCGGGGGCGGCGTTGCTGGCCCGGGTGCTGCCGCTGCTGCCGTACGGGACGGTGCTGCTGGCGGTGGTGGTGCCGTTGGCGGCGGTGCTCTACCTGGTCACCATCACCGGGTGGACGGTGGCGGAACACGTGCTGCTGCGTCGGCCGCAACCGGTGCCGGTCGGAGCCATCGACGAGCGTTGACAAATGGTGGGGCGGGAGCGTAGAAAACCGCTCAGAGAGCGCTCTCTTTGCTCCCGTCCCCCAGAGAGGCATCCCGATGAACGCTGTCCCGGCGGCTCCGGTCGCCCCCACCGCCCCGCGCCGGCCCGGCCGCCGGCTCGCCCTGGCGGTCACGCTCGCCGCCGCCACCGCGCTGACCGGCGTCTCGGTCGCCGCCCAGGCCGCCGTCCCGACGCCGCCGTCGGGGTGGAGCCTGATGTGGAGCGACGACTTCACCGGCGGGGCCGGCACCCTGCCGTCCTCGGCCAACTGGATCGTCGACACCGGCACCAGCTACCCGGGCGGCCCGGCCAACTGGGGCACCGGCGAGATCCAGACGTACACCGGCAGCACCGCCAACCTGGCCCACGACGGGTCCGGCAACCTGCGGATCACCCCGCTGCGCGACTCCGCCGGCCGGTGGACCTCGGCCCGGATCGAGACCGTGCGCACCGACTTCAAGCCCCCGTCGGGCGGGGTGCTGGCGATCGAGGGGCGGATCCAGATGCCCAACGTCACCGGCGCCCAGGCGGCCGGCTACTGGCCGGCGTTCTGGGCGCTCGGCGCACCCTACCGGGGCAACTACCAGAACTGGCCGGGCATCGGCGAGATCGACGTGATGGAGAACGTCAACGGGCTCAACCAGGTCTGGGGCGCGCTGCACTGCGGGGTGGCCCCCGGCGGCCCGTGCAACGAGTTCAGCGGGCTGGGCGCGACCCGGGTCTGCCCCGGCAGCGCCTGCCAGGCGGCCTTCCACACCTACCGCACCGAGTGGGACACCTCGGTCAGCCCGCAGCAGCTGCGCTGGTACGTCGACGGTCAACTGTTCCACACCGTCACCCAGAACCAGGTCGGGGCCAGCTACTGGGCGCAGATGACCGGCCACGGCGGTTACTTCCTGCTGCTCAACGTGGCGATGGGCGGCTCCTTCCCGGACGGGGTGGCCGGTGCCGTCACGCCGACCGGCTCGACCGTCTCCGGTCGGCCGATGCTGGTCGACTACGTCGCGGTCTACCGCCGGGGCGGCGGCTCCACCCCGACGCCCACCCCCACCACGCCGGCCCCGACCACCCCGCCGCCGTCGGGCACCGTGGACGCCTACTCGACGATCCAGGCCGAGGCGTTCTCCGGGCAGAACGGGGTGGCCGTCGAGACCTGTGCCGAGGGCGGGCAGAACATCGCCGCGCTGCGCAACGGTGACTGGGCCCGCTACGACAACGTGGACTTCGGCAGCAGCGGCCCGCGCGACTTCCTGGCCCGGGTGGCCTCCGGCGCGGCGGGCGGGGTGAGCGGCCTGGTCGAGGTGCGGGTGGACAGCCCGACCGCCACCCCGATCGGCAGCTTCGCCGTCGCCAACACCGGTGGTTGGCAGAGCTGGCGGTCGGTGCCCGGCAACGTGTCGACGGTGACCGGGCGGCACACCGTCTACCTCACCTTCAGCAGTGGCCAGCCGGCCGACTTCGTCAACGTCAACTGGTTCACCTTCCGCCGCTGACCGGGCGGTCCGGGGTCCGCGCCGGGGTGGTGCGGACCCCGAACCCATGCGCCGGGCCGGCCCGCGACCCGGCGACCGCCCGCGCCGGTGTGGTCAGGTCGAAGCGGCGGGGAGTGGGCGGCCGGAAAGGGCTCTGGACATTAACAGTTAAGAGTCTTAATAATGAGCGCGGACGTGGACGACCGTGGATCGGTTCATCGTCGTTCCGGCGGTCCCACCCCCGGACCGCGCCCACCGGCCCGCGCACGCGGCCCGGTCGCACCCCCCGCCCCCGACCCGCTCCGGTCCACTGGAGGCCACCCGTGAGACTCCGCTCCCCCCGCGCGGCAACCCTCGCCGTCGCGCTCGCCGCCGCCCTGGTCACCGGCACGCTCGTGGCCCCGCCGGCCGCGTCCGCCGCCACCGCCGCCTTCGTCCGCACCGCCAGCTGGGGCAGCGGGTACGAGGCCAAGTTCACCGTCACCAACGACACCTCGACCGCGATCAGCTCGTGGACCGTCGTGTTCGACCTGCCCTCGGGCAGCACCGTCGGGTCGTTCTGGGACGCCCGGCTGAGCAGCTCCGGCCAGCGGGTCACCGCCCTCAACCAGAGCTGGAACGGCAGCCTCGCCCCGGGCGCCAGCACCACCTTCGGCTTCGTCGTCGCCGGCACCGGCGACCCGACGAACTGCACGGTCAACGGCGGGGCCTGCACCGGCGGCGGCCCCGGCAACCCGACCGGCCCGGCCACCCCGGGCGGGCTGCGGGTCACCAGCACCACCGCCTCGTCGGCCACGCTGGCCTGGAACGCCGTCTCCGGCACGGTCACCGGCTACCGGATCTACGAGGGCGGCACGGTGAAGGCCACCGTCACCGGCACCTCGACCACCGTCTCCGGGCTGGCCGCCTGCTCCACCCACAGCTGGACCGTCACGGCGTACAACTCCGCAGGGGAGTCGGCGAAATCGGCAGCGGTGTCGGCCACCACCACCGGCTGCACCGGCGGCAACGGCACGATGGCCGCCGCCCCCTACCTCTACCCCGGCTGGGGCGACCCGCCCGCGCCGGGCACCGTGATGGGGGCGACCGGGGTGAAGTGGTTCACCATCGCGTTCGTGCTCTCCGGCGGCGGCTGCACCCCCGCCTGGGACGGCTCCGGGCCGCTCACCGGAGGCGCGCACGCCAACACCATCGCCGCGATCCGGGCAGCCGGCGGTGACGTCATCCCGTCTTTCGGCGGCTGGAGCGGCAACAAGCTCGGCCCGAACTGCGCGTCGGCCAGCGCCCTCGCCGGGGCGTACCAGCAGGTGATCAACGCGTACGGGTTGAAGGCGATCGACATCGACATCGAGAACAGCGACGAGTTCGAGAACGAGGTGGTGCAGGACCGCATCCTCGGCGCCCTGAAGATCGTCAAGCAGAACAACCCGGGGATCAGGACGATCGTCACCTTCGGCACCTCGACCACCGGGCCGTCGTACTACGGCACCCGGCTGATCAACCAGGCCGCCGCGCTCGGCGCGAACATCGACACCTTCACGATCATGCCGTTCGACTTCGGCGGCGGGGCGAACATGTACCAGAACACCGTCAACGCCGCCGAAGGGCTGAAGACCACGCTCAAGTCGGCGTTCGGCTGGTCCGACGCCACCGCGTACGCGCACATGGGCATCAGCGGCATGAACGGCCTGTCCGACCAGCGGGAGCTGACCTCGCCGGCCACCTGGACGCAGATCCGGGACTGGGCCAAGGCGCGGGGGCTGTCCCGGTTCACCTTCTGGTCGGTCAACCGCGACCGCGCCTGCCCGGACGGGGGAGTGGTCGCCAACTGCTCCGGCATCGCCCAGAACCTCTGGGAGTTCACCTCGATCACCGCGAGGTTCTGAACACCACCGCCCGGTGGGGCCGGCCGGTCCGGCGGTCCGGCTCCACCGGCGGTCCGGCTCCACCGGCGGTCCGGCTCCACCGGCGGTCCGGCTCCACCGGCGGTCCGGCTCCACCGGCGGTCCGGCTCCACCGGCGGGGCAGCTGCTCGGTCGGGCGGCGCGGTGGTCCGGTCAGTGGTCGGCGGACACCGAGCGTCGGTCGCCCCGGTCACCCCGGTCACGGCGGGAGCGGATCTTCTTGCCGGCCCAGCTCACGATCATGACGGCGAAGACCGCGAAGATGGCGTAGTTGAACCAGTCGCTGTACTTCTCCACGTCCTGCCAACGCGAGCCCAGCGTGTAGCCGAGGCCGACCACCAGCGCGTTCCACACCCCACTGCCCAGGGTGGTGAGCAGCACGAACTCGCCCATCGGCATCCGGTTCGCGCCGGCCGGGACGGAGACCAGGCTGCGCACCACCGGCACCAGCCGGCCGATCAGCACCGCCCACCGGCCGTGCCGCTCGAACCAACGGTCGGCCTTCTCCAGGTCCTCCCGGTCGACCAGCGGGATGCGGTCCAGCCAGTGCTTGAGCCGTTCCTCGCCGATCGCCGCGCCGAGCCAGTAGAGCACCAGCGCGCCGACCAGCGAACCGACCGTCGCGGCGAGGATGATCACCACCAGGCTGAACCGGCCCTCGGCGGCGAGGTAGCCGGCCATCGCCAGCACGATCTCGCTCGGGATCGGCGGGATGATGCTCTCCAACGCCACCAGGAAGGCGACGCCGACCGCGCCGAGGGAGTCGATGACGCCCGCAACCCATCCGGTCAGCCCGGTGAACTGGTTCGGGTCGACGTTCTCGGCGAGAGCCATGGGCGTCCTTCCAGCGGGCCGGGCGGGATCGGACAGTGGTACCCAGCCGGCCGCCACTTACACCCTGCGGTGAGGGGGCCCACCCGCCGAACCCCACCGGTGCCCCGTCGCGCCGTCCGACCCACGCCACCAGGAGACCGGTCGCAGCCGGTCGTGCCGCCAGCAGACCGGCGGTCGCAGCCGTTGAGCCGGGGCTCAGTCGCAGGGGTGCAGTCCCCGGTCCGCCGGACCCTGTCGCCAGCCGGTGAACCGGACGGTCAGCCCGCCCCGGGTGGGCGCACAGCAGAACGGCCCGGCCAGGGCCACCGCGTCCGGGGCGAGCGGGGCGAGCCGCACCAGCCGCCACGGCCCGTCGGCGACCCGCGCCCGGACCGTCAGCGCGTCGCCGCTGCGGCTGGCCCGCACGGTCACCTCCCGGCCCTGCCAGTCCGGCACCGGGGCCACCGACCAGTCGGAGAACTCGCGGGTCACCACCGCGCCGACCTGCGGCAGTCCGTCGCTGACCTCCACCCCGGCCTTGATCCAGTTCCGCTCGTCCACCCGCACCAGCACCCCGGCCTGGTCGAACTGGGCGGTGTAGTCGAGCAGGAAGTCCACCTCGACCGCGCCGTCGGCCGGCAGCGGGGCGAGCAGCGCCGGCCCGTCGTCGTGGACGAAGCCGTAGCTGGTGTGCCGCCACAGGTCACTGTTGGCGGCCGGCTCCACCAGCAGCGCGCCGTCACCGGCCCGGTCCACCCGTACCGGTGGGTGCAGCCACCGGCCCTCGTCCCAGTCGACCGTCCGGGAGCCGTCCGTCGGATGCGCAGCCATGCCCGGACCGTACCCCGCAGGGCTGCGGCGCGTCGGCGCGCGGGCCGCGTCCGAAGCGGCGGCGGGCCCGGTCCGTGTCAGGCGCGGCGGTGGCCGTGCGGGTGGTGCCCCGGCGACCAGGGCCGGAGCGAGACTCGCGTTTGCGGCGTCGAGCGATCGGAGACATTAGGCCGGCATGGGTGACAGGTGGTATTCCGAGGCCGTCGTCTACTGCCTCGACGTCGACACGTACGCGGACTCCGACGGTGACGGGGTCGGTGACTTCCGGGGCCTGATCGGCCGGCTCGACTACCTGGCGCGGCTGGGGGTGACCTGCCTCTGGCTCAACCCGATCCATCCCTCGCCCAACCAGGACGACGGATACGACGCGACCGACTTCTACAACGTCGACCCGCGACTGGGGACCCTCGGCGACTTCGCCGAACTGCTGCACCAGGCACAGAACCGGGGCATCCGGGTCATCATCGACCTGGTGGTCAACCACACCTCCGACCAGCACCCGTGGTTCCAGTCCGCCCGGTCCTCGCCCGACTCGCCGTACCGCGACTGGTACGTCTGGGCCGACCACGAGCCGGCGGACCGGCACCAGGGCATGGTCTTCCCGGGCGAGCAGCACGAGACGTGGAGCTACGACCGGACCGCCAAGGCGTGGTTCTACCACCGCTTCTACAAGTTCCAACCGGACCTGAACATCGAGAACCCGAAGGTCCGCGCCGAGATCAAGAAGATCACCTCGTTCTGGCTCCAGCTCGGCGTCTCCGGGTTCCGGATGGACGCCGTGCCGTTCATCATCGAGCAGACCGAGCCGGGCAACCCGAACGCCCCCAAGGACTTCGACTTCCTCACCGACCTACGCCAGCACGTGCAGTGGCGACGCGGCGACGCGGTGCTGCTGGCCGAGGCGAACGTCGAACCCGACCAGCTCCCGGTCTACTTCGGCGACGGCGGCGGCTCGGGCAACCGCATCCACATGCTCTTCGACTTCATGCTCAACGGCCGGCTGATGCTCGCCCTCGCCCGGGAGGACCCGGAGGCGATCATCGACGCGCTGCGCGACACCCCGAAGCTGCCCACCGGCGGCCAGTGGGCCACCTTCCTGCGCAACCACGACGAGATCGACCTGTCCCGGCTCACCGCCGACCAGCGCAACGACGTGCTGGCGAAGTTCGGGCCGGACGAGAACATGCAGCTCTACGGCCGGGGCATCCGGCGGCGGCTCGCCCCGATGCTCGGCAACGACCGCCGGCACATCGAGCTGGCGTACGCGCTCCAGTTCTCGTTGCGCGGCACGCCGGTGCTGCGCTACGGCGAGGAGATCGGGATGGGGGAGAACCTCGCGCTGGACGGGCGGGACGCGATCCGTACCCCGATGCAGTGGTCGTACAAGGAGAACGGCGGTTTCTCCACGGCGGACCCGGAGAAGCTGATCCGCCCGGTGATCGACAAGGGTGACTTCGGCTACCAGCAGGTCAACGTCACCGCCCAACGGGGCGACTCGACGTCGCTGCTGGCCTGGTTCGAGCGGATGATCCGGACCCTGCGGGAGGCCCCGGAGATCGGCTCCGGCTCGACCTCGCACATCGACGTGCCGATGCCGGCCGGGGTGCTCGCGCACCGCGCCGACGGCCCGACCGGCACCATGGTCTTCCTGCACAACCTCGGCACCGAGGACGTGGAGGTGGACCTGAGCACCCTGGCCGCCGAGGCGGACCTGCCGATAGACGTCCTGACCGACCGGGGTTACGGCGACGTCGGCAAGCTGGACAGCCTGAAGCTGGGTGGGCACGGCTACCGCTGGATCCGGCTCTGCCGCTCCACCACCTACTGACCGGCGCGTCCGTCGACGTCCCTGCCCGGCAGGGACGTCGACGGACGTCGGGGCGGGTAGGCTCCTGCGATCGAGCCAGAAGTTACCGGGAGGTAGTCATGTCGGAGGAGTCCCGCGTCGCCATCGTCACCGGAGCCGCGCGCGGCATCGGCGCGGCCACCGCCCGGCGGCTGGCTGCCGACGGCATGGCCGTCGCCGTGGTCGACATCGACGAGGCGGCGACCGGGCCGACCGTGGACGCGATCACCGCCGCCGGTGGCCGGGCCCTCGGTGTCGGCGCGGACGTCGCCGACCGGGGCCAGGTGGAGGCCGCCGTCGAGCGGGTCGCCACCGAGTTGGGCGGGCCGACGGTGCTGGTCAACAACGCCGGGGTGCTGCGGGACAACCTGCTGTTCAAGATGACCGACGCCGACTGGGACACCGTGCTGGGGGTGCACCTGCGCGGCGCGTTCCTGTTCAGCCAGGCCGCCCAGCGGCACATGGTCGAGCGGAAGTACGGCCGGATCGTCAACCTGTCCAGCACCTCGGCGCTGGGCAACCGGGGCCAGGCCAACTACGCGGCGGCCAAGGCCGGCCTCCAGGGTTTCACCAAGACCCTCGCCATCGAGCTGGGGCCGTTCGGGGTGACGGTCAACGCGGTCGCCCCCGGCTTCATCGTCACCGACATGACCGCCGCCACCGCCGCCCGGATGAAGGTCGACTTCGACGACCTGCAGAAGCACGCCGCCGCCGAGATCCCGGTCCGTCGACCCGGCCGCCCCGAGGACGTCGCGCACACCATCTCGTTCCTGGTCAGCGAGGGCGCGTCCTTCGTCTCCGGGCAGGTCATCTACGTCGCGGGCGGCCCAAAGGACTGACCGGGCCGGGCGTCCGGCCCCGGGCCGGCGTCAGCCGTCGGAGCCGGAGCCGGCGTCAGGACCCGGACCGGAAGCCGGCGTCACGACCCGGACCCGGCTCCGGCGTCAGGACCCGGACCGGGAGCCGGGTGTCAGGAGTCGGCGGCGGTGCGGGTGCGGGTGCTCCAGAGCCAGAGCAGCCCCAACACCGGCAGCACCAGCGGGATGTAGCCGTAGCCGCTGCCGAAGCCGGACCAGACCGTCTCGTCGGGGAAGAGCTCGGCGTCGACCAGGCTGAGCACGCCGACGCCGACCACCCCGACCAGCTCCACCGAGCAGCAGGCCAGCGCGACCCGGCGGCCGGCGTGCCCGGCGCGGGCCAGCCCGACCGCCGCCACGATGTAGATCAGCGCGGCCACCGCCGAGAGCAGGTACGCCACCGGCGCCTCGTCGAACTTCGTGGCGATCTGGAGTGCGGCCCGGGAGGTGGCGGCGATGGCGAACAGGATGTAGACGGCGATCAGCAGCCGTCCCGGCCCCGCGTTGGTGGCGCGCGCCGACGCCCGGGTGTCAACCACCGACGACCTCCCAGGTCTGCTGGAGCCGGACCACGACCACCGGCAGGACCAGGCAGACCGCGCAGACGATCGCCGACCCCCACCGGGTCGGCTCCATCCTGGCCAGCACCCAGGCCAGCGGGGGCAGGCAGACCAACGTCACCAGGTATCCGAAGAACGCGCCGGGTTCGCCGGCCCGTTCTCCGCCGACGACCGCGACCAGGGCCAGGGTGGTCAGCGCGAGCAGCGCCACCTCCAGCAGGCCCAGGCCGACGGACTGCACGAGGTCCGGCGGCCGGTGCCGGACCGCCGCCACCAGGCTCCACAGCGCGAGTACGAGCGACAGCACGATCGTCGCCGTGGCGAGGACCCCGTCCACCGGCGAGCCGGCCGACGCCGCGGCGGTCATCGCGGCCCTCCGATGGGTGTCTCGGTCACCGGCACAGCCTACTAACCAGCGTAGTAATCGCTGTCGTCCCGGTCCCCGTCCCGGATGGCCCCGGTCCCGGTCCCGGTCCGGCGAACCGGTCCCGCCGGAGCGGGCGGTGGGGACGACCGGTCGCCACGCGGACAACGGCGCTCCCGACCCGGTCCCGGCTGTGTCGCCCGGTCCCGGCTGTGTCGCCCGGTCCCGGCTGTGTCGCCCGGTCCCGGCTGTGTCGCCCGGTCCCGGCTGTGTCGCCCGGTCCCGGCTGTGTCG
>NZ_JBEZEK010000002.1:442625-656024 GCF_040648835.1 Micromonospora sp. NPDC049081
GCCTGGGCGGTGCGGCTAGCGTGGGTGACGGCCACGGTGTCGCGTGGCCCGACGAGACCGGGGGTACCACGTGCTGCGGTTCGGCCTGTTCGGCACCGGTCACTGGGCGGCGCAGACGCACGGCGCGGGGCTGGACGCGCATCCGCGCGCCGAGTTGGTGGGCGTCTGGGGGCGCGACCCGGAGAAGGCCGGCGCACTGGCCGCCCGGCACGGTGTACCGGCGTTCGCCGACATCGACGCGCTCCTCGACGTCTGTGACGCGGTGGCCGTGGCACTGCCCCCGCACGTACAGGCCGGGATCGCCATCCGGGCCGCCACCGCCGGCCGCCACCTGCTGTTGGACAAACCCCTCGCGCTGAGTCTCGCCGAGGCCGACCGGCTGGTCGCAGCAGTGCGGGCCGCCGGGGTGGCCTCGGTGGTCTTCTTCACCCAGCGGTTCCACCCGAACGTCGACGGCTTCCTCACCGCCACCGCTGCGGCCGGCGGTTGGCAGCACGCCCGCGCCACCCAGTTCGCCTCGATCTACCAGCCCGGCAGCCCGTACGCCGGTTCCCGCTGGCGGCGGGAGCAGGGGGCGCTGTGGGACATCGGCCCGCACGCCCTCTCGATCGTCGTGCCGGTGCTCGGCCGGGTCACCCGGGTCGCCGCACTGGACGGTCCCGGTGGGATGGTGCACCTGGTGCTCACCCACGACGGGGGTGCCACCAGCGCGCTGTCGCTGACCCTGGACGCCCCGCCGACGGCGCTTGCCCGGGACTTCGTCTTCTACGGCGAGAACGGCGTCGAGACCGTACCGCCGGGCGACGGCAATGCGCTGACCGCCTTCGGTACGGCCGTCGACCAACTGCTGGGGCAGATCGACTCGGGTGAGCGGGACCACCGGTGTGACGTCCGGTTCGGCCGGGAGGTGGTGGCGGTCCTGGCGGCGGCGGAGACCGCCCGCGCCGAGGCCCGCACCGTCGACCTCCACCACTGACCGCCCCGATCCGGCCGGCTTGTCGGGGGTCGGCCCGTCGCTGGTAGGGCATGTCACAGGTCGGCTGACCGTGCGTCGGCTCGGCGTGCGGTGGGCCATCGTGCGGCGGGCTCGGTCGTCGGGCGGGCTCGGTCGTCGGTCGGGCTCGGTGGTCGGTTGGGTGTGGGGGTGGTGGTCCCGTGGTGCGGTGGGCTCGGTGGTCGGTCGGGTGTGGCGGCGGTGGACCCATGGTGCGGCGAGGAGCGTGATGCCTGGGCGGCATAAATATGCCGCTGCGTCATATCGGTGTCTGGGCAATGGTGTCCCTGCCGGGGTCACGCTGGGTAGCTGGTGGCACGGCGCGGGACAGCCCGACAGCGGTGCTGGCGGGCCGCGGTCCCGGTGCCGTGCGCCTCGACGTAGGGCATCGTCCTGCGGACCGGACCGGACCGGACCGGACCGGGGTGGACCGGGGTGGACCGGACCGGGGTGGGGTGGGGTGGGGTGGGACCGGATGGGCCGGCCGCCGGAGCACCGTCAGCGCGGCCGATCTTTCCGGCCCGGAGGTGGCGCGGCGCGGGTGCTGATCGGGTCAGGTGTCGTGGGCCCGGTGGTGTCGTGGGCCGGTGGGGTCGTGGGTGGGCGGGATCATGAGCCGGTGGGGCGGTGGCGGACCGATCCGGAAATGCCTTGCGGAACGTGGGAGGTGCGTTAGCGTGGCGGCCATGTGCATGCACGCCCTGATCAGCGTGGCCGTCACGTCGGCCGCGCGGGGGCCCCTCCTGGTGGCCCGCCCGCGAGTCCGGCGTCCGGCCCTGGCCGGCCGGGACGCCCACCGCGCCTGACCTGACGAGACCGCCTCGGCGTGATCACGCCGACCCCGGTCACGCCGACCCTGATCACGTTCCCCGTGTTCACGCTCTGCCTGATCACGCTGATCTGAGCAGGGGTCTGGCCTGATCGTCGCCTGCACCGTCACCGCGTAGCGTCCCCCTGCCGATCCCCAGGGTCGTCCGAGTCCCGATCCACTCGGACAGGCCCCGCGTCGTGCTGCGCCTGTCCGTACCGTCGCCGGTCGGCGACAGACAGGACGAACCCGTGGCGCCCCGCCGAGACCGCACCACCGCACGCGACCGGTCCCGTCGCGTACTGTCCCAGAATTTTCTCGCCGACCCGGCCGCCGTGACGCGGATGGTCCGGGCGGCCGATACCGGCCCGGACGAACTGCTGCTGGAGGTGGGTGCCGGTCGCGGTCAGCTGACCCGGCCGCTGGCCCGACGGTGTGGCCGGTTGATCGCCTACGAGGTCGACCCGACCGTCGCCCCCGAGTTGGCGGCGGTGTGTGCGGCGCTGCCACACGTGGCGCACCGGCAGGCCGACTTCCTGACCGTCGCGCCGCCCGACGAGCCGTTCGCCGTGGTCGGCAACATTCCGTGGTCGTTGACCGCGGCGGTGGTCCGCTGGTGCCTCGCCGCGCCCCGGTTGCGCGCGGCCACCCTGCTCACCCAGTGGGAGTACGCCCGCAAGCGGACCGGTGACCTCGGCCGGTGGAGTCGGTTGACGGTGCTGACCTGGCCGGAGTACGACTGGCGGCTCGCCGGGCGGGTGCCGCGCACCGCGTTTCGTCCGGTGCCCGCCGTCGACGGGGGCATCCTGCGGATCGACCGTCGGCCGGAGCCGCTGCTGGCCGTGGCCGCGCTGCCCGCGTACCGGCGGATGGTGGAGCTGGGGTTCGGCGGGGCGGGCGGGTCGCTCGCGGCCTCGCTGCGGGCGGCCCATCCCGGCCGGCGGGTCGACGGTGCGCTGCGGGCGGCGCGGATCGACCCGGCCACCCCGGTCGGGCTGGTCTGGCCGGAACAGTGGTTGGTGCTGTTCCGGCTGTTGCACGCTGCCACCGCACCGGGCCGACCCGGTGACCGCCGGTGGTGAGCGGGGCCGCCCGCTCTGGGCCCAGGTATCCGGGTGGGGGCTCAGGCGAGGGTGGTGAGGGCCTCGTTCAGGTCGGCCGGGTCCTCGAACTGCTCGGCGGGCAGCGCCCGCAGCAGTTGGAGCAGCTCGGTGCTCGCCCCGTTCTCCTGACCCCAGCGGACCAGGTCCTCGCGGGAGACCGGGTAGTCGAGCCCGGCCAGGTACTCCTGCAACTGCAACCCGGTGACGCTCATGCCGCCGGCTACCCGTTCCGCCCGCCGCCACACCGGCCGGTCCCGCCACACCATCGGCGGTTTGTCCGCCGACCCTGCCGGGTAGCCCCGCCCATGCTGGTACAGCGGCTCGGTACGCCTAGCGACTTCGACCCCCTGCTGGAGCGGGTCCGGGACGCCCGCGTGGTCATGATCGGTGAGGCGACGCACGGCAGTTACGACTACTACCGGTTGCGCGAGCAGCTCACCCGGCGGCTCATCGCCGAGCAGGGGTTCGACTTCGTGGCGGTGGAGGGGGACTGGCCGGACTGCGACCGGGTGCACCGGTCGGTGGTCGGCGCACCGGGTGGCGCCCAGGACCCCCGGACCGCGCTGGGACGGTTCACCCGCTGGCCGACGTGGATGTGGGCGAACGCCGAGGTGGACCGGTTCTGCCGGTGGCTGCGGGCGTGGAACCTGGAGCGTCCGGAGCGGGAACGGTCCGGCTTCCACGGGCTGGACGTCTACAGCCTCTGGGAGTCCATGCAGGCGATCTTCGACTATCTCGGTGAGGAGGACCCGAAGTCGATGGAGGCCGCCCAGGACGCGTACCGGTGCTTCGAGCCGTTCGGCCGGCGGGTCGAGGAGTACGGCGCGGCCAGCCGGTTCGTCTCGGCGCGCTGCGAGGAGGAGGTGATCCGGCTGTTGGCGCGTACCCGGGCACATGTCGCCTCGGACGGCCCGGACGCCTTCGCTGCCTGGCAGAACGCGGAGGTGGTGGCGGGGGCGGAGCGGTACTACCGGGCGATGGTGCACGGTGGGCCGGATTCCTGGAACGTGCGCGACACCCACATGGCGGACACCCTGGAGAGGTTGCTGACCCGCTACGGACCCGGATCACGCGGCATCGTGTGGGCGCACAACACCCACATCGGGGATGCCCGCGCCACCGACATGGCCGGCGACGGGATGGTCAACATCGGGCAGTTGGCCCGGGAACGGCTGGGCCGCGACGCGGTGGCGCTGATCGGCCTCGGTGGTTACCAGGGCACGGTGGTGGCCGCCCCGCACTGGGGGTCACCGGCCGAGGTGATGACGGTGCCGCCGGCCCGGGAGGGTTCGGTGGAGTCGCGGCTGCACGAGCTGCTGCCGGAGCGGGCGGTGCTCGTCTTCGGTGGCCCCGACCAGCCCGACTGGGTCACCGGCACCGCCGACCACCGGGCCATCGGCGTGGTCTACGACCCGACCTTCGAGCGCTGGGGCAACTACGTCCCGAGTCGGCTGGCCGACCGCTACGACGCCTTCATCTGGTGCGACACCTCCACCGCCCTGCACCCGCTACCCACCCCCAGCACCGTAGCCGAACTGGAGACCTACCCCACCGGCCTCTGAGCCCCGCTCCCACGTGGATCATGGAGTTGTGGTGCCGGACGGAACGGGGCGAAAAACCCCGGGTCGGGCACCACAACTCCATGATCGGCAGGGTCAGACGTTGACCGGTTGCTTGTCGAGGTGGGCGCGGAGGCCCTCGCCCTCGATGTCGACGTTGGGCAGGGCGCGGTCGAGCCAGCGGGGGAGCCACCACGCCCTGGTGTTCAGCAGGGACATCACGGCGGGGACGATGGTCATCCGGACCACGAAGGCGTCGATGGCGACACCGATCGCGAGCGCGAAGCCCATCGACTTGATCACCGGATCGTCGAGGAAGACGAAGCCCCCGAACACCGACATCATGATCAGCGCGGCGGCGGTCACCACCCGGGCCCCGTGCCCCATCCCGTTGATGGTGGCCTGCCGGGCCGTGTCACCGTGCACGAAGTCCTCCCGCATCCGGGAGACCAGGAACACCTCGTAGTCCATGGCCAGGCCGAACAGGATGCCGATCAGCAGGATCGGCAGGAAGCTGATCAGCGGGGCCGGGCTGTCCAGGCCGACCAGGCTGGCCAGGTGGCCCTGCTGGAACACCGCGACGGTGATGCCGAACGTGGCGGCCACCGTGAGCAGGAAGCCCAACGCGGCCTTCACCGGCACCAGGATCGACCGGAACACGAGCATCAGCAGCAGGATCGACAACCCCACCACCAGCAGCAGGTAGACCGGCATCGCGGCGGAGAGCTTCTCGGACACGTCGATGCCGATCGCGGTCACCCCGGTCAGCAGCACCTCGGCGTTGCCGACCGAGCCGACCCGGTCCCGGATGTCGTGGACCAGCGTCTCGGTGGCGGCGTCGGTCGGCCCGCTCTTCGGGATCACCCCGAGCAGTGCCGTCCGACCGGTCGGGTCGAGCTGCGGTGGGGCCACCGCCAGCACCCCCTCCGTACGCTGGATCAGCGCCGCGACCTGCGGCACGGCGGCTGCGGTGTCCTGCGCGGAGTCCGAGGTGACCACCACGGCGAGCCGGCCGGTGAAGCCCGGACCGAAGCCCTCCCGGATCAGGTCGGCGCTGGTGCGGGCCGGGCTGCCCACCGGGGCGGTGCTGGCGTCCGGCAGCGCGATCCGCATGTCCTGGGCCGGCAGGGCGAGCAGCCCGAGGCCGAGCAGGCCGACCAGGATGACCGGGATGCGCAGCCGGGTCACCCACTGCGCCCAGCGGAACCCGAACCCGGAGCGGTCCTCGGCGGCCGGCGCGGTCTCCACGGTCTCGACGGCCTCGACGGTCTCGGTGGCCGGGGCGGCCTTGCGCAGCCGGCGGGGCAGGACCCGGCGGCCGGCGAAACCGAGCAGCGCCGGGGCGAGGGTGATCGCCACCAGCACCGCCACGCTGACCGTGCCGGCGGCGGCCAGACCCATCACGGTCAGGAACGGGATGCCGACGACGGCGAGCCCGGCGAGCGCGATGACCACGGTCGCCCCGGCGAAGAGCACGGCGGAACCGGCGGTGCCGACGGCCCGGCCGACCGCCTCCTCCGGGGTGAGTCCTTCGAGCAGGTGCTGCCGGTGCCGGGAGGTGATGAACAGCGAGTAGTCGATGCCGACCGCCAGGCCCAGCATCAGCGCCAGGATGGGCGCGGTGCTGGTCAACTGGACCGTACCGCTGAGGGCGAACAGGCCGGCCATCCCGACCCCGACGCCGATCAGCGCGTTCAGCATGGTCATCCCGGCCGCGACCAGCGAACCGAAGGTGACGATCAGGACGATCGCGGCGACCAGCACGCCCAACGCCTCGGTCGAGCCGACCTCCGGCTCGGAGTTGAGCACCTCACCGCCGGGGGCGATCTGCCAACCCTGCGCCTCGGCCTGCGCGCCGACCTTCTCGTACGCCTCGCGCTGCTCGGGGGTCACCTCGTCCCCGCCGGTGGCGAACTGCACCTGGATCAGGGCGTACCGGCCGTTGGGGGTGATCGCCTGGGACTGGTACGGGTCGACGGCGCCGACCACGCCGGGCAGCGTCGACGCCTCCTGGACGACCCCCTTGACGACGGACTGCCCCTCAGGGGTGGTCAACTGGCCGTCGGCGGGCGCCTTCACCGCGATGGTGCCGGTGGCGCCGCTGGCTGCCGGGAACCGCTCGGCGAGCAGGTCCAACGCCTGCTGCGACTCGGTGCCGGGCATGGTGAAGTTGCTGGCTGTCGGGCCCTTCAGGGTGGCTGCGGCGATGCCGAGGCCGACGAGTACGACGAGCCAGACGGCGACGACGAGTCGCCGGCGGCGCAACGATGCCCGGCCTAGCCGGTACAGCAGGGTCGCCATCAGATCCTTGTCCTCAATCCTGGTGTTGGTGGTCGGGAGTTGGCGGTGGTGGCGGTGGTGCGGCAGTCACGAGGACCCGCTGGGCGACGGCCAGCAGGGCGGGACGCAGTTCCTCGTCGGGGATGTCGGCGAACGTGCCGCATCCCTCGGCGATGCCGGCGAGCAGGACCAGCGCGGCGACCCGCGCGTCCTGCCCACCGTCGGGGCCGGTCATCGCCTCGATCAGCCGTTCCGAGATGAGGTGGATGTGGGCGAAGGCCGGTTGGGCGAGCAGCTCCGGGAACTCCCCGCGCAGCAGCGCGATCTCGCCCCGGAAACGCACCGCGAGGTCGACGAAGCCCTCTGCCGCCGCCTGCTGCGCCGCCGCCCCGGTCAGCGCCGAGATCCGCTCGTCCAGCTCGCAGAGCACCGAGATCGGCCCGGCCATCAGCTCGGCGAGCAGGGCCTCCTTGCCGGCGAAGTGGTAGAGCACCGCCGCCTTGGAGCAGCCCACCTCGCGGGCGATGTCCTGCAACGAGGTGCCCTTGTAGCCGGTAACCGCGAACCGCCGGGCCGCCGCGGCGAGGATCTCACCGTGGGTGCGGGGGGTGCGCCGGATCATGCGTTCCAGCATGCCTGACCGATCGGTCAGACACTGACCGATCGGTCAGAGAAAGACGGTGGCGTTCGCCACAGGCCCGGTCCGCACCGCGCTCAGGCCCCGTCATGCCCCCGGTCGTACGCGGCCCGCGCCTGGCTGATCGCCGCCCGGTGCCGCTGTGCCCAGTCGGTCAGCGCCACCAACGGCTCGTACAGCTCCATCGCCATCGGGGTGGCGCGGTACTCGACCCTCGGCGGCACGGTCGGGTACGCCTGCCGGTGCAGCAGGCCGTCCCGCTCCAGGTTACGCAGCGTCAACGTGAGCATCCGCCGGCTGATCCCCTCGATGCCCCGCGCCAACTCGTTGAAGCGGACCGGCCCGGGGGAGGCGGCCAACAGGATGCCGATGCTCCACTTGCCGCCCACCCGGTCCAGCGCCTCCCGCAGCGTGCAGTCACCGTCCCGGCCCGCGCCGGCACACCCGGCACCATCCCGCTCCGCGCCACCCCGCTCCCGACTGTCGGGCCCGCCGCCGCCCTGCGCAGTTTCGTCCTGCTCGGCGTCGGAGTCCTGTTCAGCCTCGGACTCCTGCTCGGCGTCGGAGTCCTGTTCAGCTCGGACTCCTGCTCGGCGTCGGCATTGTCGCCGCTGTCCTGTTCGGCGTCGGTGTAGCCGTCGCCGTCCTGTTCCACGTCGGGGGTGCCGTCGTCGTGTTCCTGGGGCACGGGGTGCCTCCTTCCACCGGTGTCATGGTCACAGACGACCCCTCGGTGACGGGTTCGGTGGCCGACCCGTGTCGGGGTTGCGCCGGGGCCGTGCGCCCGGGAGGGTGGGCGGATGGCGGGGGCGCAGGAGACGCGGGACGGGGTCGGCCTGACCAACCTGGAGCAGCTGCTGCTCGCCGGTGACGAGGTGACCAAGCGGGACCTGGTCGACTACCTGGACACCGTGCACGACCGGATCCTGCCCGGCCTGCGCGACCGGCCGCTGTCGGTGGTCCGGCTGCTGCGCGGGCAGGAGCCGTTCATGCAGAAGAACCTGCCGAAATACACCCCCGAGTGGGTACGCCGCACCGCGATCTGGGCCGAGACCTCCCACCGCCAGGTGTCGTACGCGCTCTGCGACGACCGGCGCACCCTGCTCTGGTTCGCCAACCAGCGGGCGATCGAGTACCACCCGGCGCTGGTCACCGCGACCCGGCCCGAGCAGCCCACCCATCTCGTGCTCGACCTCGACCCACCCGAGGGGGACGCCTTCACGGCGGTGGCCCGGGTCGCCGGGGCGGTCCGCCGGGCGCTGGCCGACGTCGGACTGGCCGGGGCGGTGAAGACCAGCGGCGCCAAAGGGCTGCACATCTTCGTCCCGGTGCACCCGGACACCACCGCCGAGGAGGTGGCCGCCGCCACCCGGGCGCTCGCCGTACACACCGAGCGCCTCGACCCGGAGTCCGCCACCACCGCCTTCATCCGGGAGGACCGGGGCGGTCGGGTCTTCGTCGATCCGACCCGGGCCGGCGGGGCGACCGTGGTGGCCGCGTACAGCCCCCGGCTGCGCCCCGGGCTGCCGGTGTCGTTCCCGGTGGGCTGGGACGACCTCGACACGATCAGCCCCGGGGACTTCACCGTGCGGACGGTCCCCGCGCTGCTCGGTGACCGCGACCCGTGGGCCGAGGCGATGCCCGCACCGCAGCGGCTCCCGGCCGACCTGGTCGCCGAGGGCCGCACCATCCCGGTGCCCCGGGTGCAGGCCATGCACGAGGGGAAACGCCGGGCCAGAGCCCGCCGCGAAACCCCCTGACCCGCCGCCTGCCCAGGATGGGCGGTGATCGGTTCCCGTGGCTGCCTGCCCGGCCCGGCGGTGACCGATTCTCGTGGGCCGGTATGGCGGCATCGCCGAGCCGTGACAACGGCACGAGGGCGACATTGAGTCGGTCAGCGCGGTGGCACAGGCGCCCGCCACGGCCGCTGACGGCCGGACCTGGCCGGAGATACGACGAAGGCCGCTGATCGGGTTTCCCCTGGTCAGCGGCCTTCGTGTGCTGGTCTTGGCTTTCTTAGCAAGTGTGCCCCCGGCAGGATTCGAACCTGCGCCCCCGCCTCCGGAGGGCGGTGCTCTATCCCCTGAGCTACGGGGGCTCAGCGACCTGAGAAGAGTAGCAAACCCCCTTCCGGATCACCGAATCGCCACCCGGCACCCCCCGGTGCTGTCCGCTGACCTGCATGATCGTGACGCCGCGGAGCCACCCCGACCGCCATTGGTGGCGGGCGGGCCGTCACCGATGGCGGCGGGCGGAGCGTCACTGCCGGTGGTGGGGCGAGCCGTCACCGTTGGTGGTGGGCGGAGCGTCACTGCCGGTGGTGGGGCGAGCCGTCACCGTTGGTGGTGGGACGCGCCGCCGGCAGGTGAGCCGTCACCGGCGGCCGGAGCGAGCTGGTCAGGCAGCGGCCAGGGTGCGTCCGCAGCTGGGCAGCGGGTGCAGGGCGATGCGCCGGGGGAGCCGGCGGGGCCATTCGTTCCGGGGCCAGGAGCCGTCCACGATCAGGTGCACCGGGTGCTGGTCGGCGCCGCTGAGCCGGAACACGAAGTCGCGGGGCAGCGGTGGGTCCACGCTGGGCGTGGTGACCATGAACCGGACCCGCCCCCGGGACGACACCGCCGAGATCACCTCGGCGGCGGGCATGGTGCCCCGCAGGCGTACCCGGCCGATCCAGTAGACCTCCGCGTCGTGTTCCTGGGCGGCCCGGGTGATGGCCGGGTACTCGCCGCGTACCCAGCGTTCGACCGCGCCGACGCAGAGCCCGCAGGCCCGTTCGCGCGGCTCCCGGGGGCCCAACCCCCAGGCCCGCAGGTACGCCCCGACCGTGCCGGCGTCGATCGTCAGGTCGAAGCGGCGTTGGATCAGTGCGGCGAGGCTCTGCCGCGTCCACAGCTCCTCGTCCAGCCCGAACTCGTCGGGGTGGACGCCTCGCAGTACGTCGATCAGTTCGAGTTCCTGTTCCCGGCTGAGCGCTCCCGACTCGCCCTGCCGGTGTCCGCGACGGGCGGCTGCCACCGCTCCGTCACCGCCGATGGTGTGGCGTCGGCACCAACTGGTGACCGACCGCCGCGCGTCTCTGAGTGCAACCCCCACGTCCTGCGCAACGAGCACGAATCACAACTGGTCACGATATGTGGGTAGAAAAGTCTCTTAGGTCTTCAAAGGTGCGCGGCACGCCAAAAACCCAAAACGCCCATAACTCCCTGGCGGTAGGGGATGCGGCGCGGCCCGGACCGCTGACGCTTCGGGGAAGGCCGGCAGCCCGAGGGCATGCGGGGGCGAGACGTGCAACAGGTGCGTGGGGGTTCCAGTCGGGCGGAGACCCTCAGGTGTGGGGGAGGCCGGAGACGTGCGGAGGCCCGCGTCCGCCGGAGCGGGACGCGGGCCTCCCAGGAGGACGGGCGGGTCAGCCGCCCAGTCGCTTCAGCGCGTTCTGGAGGTTGGTCAGGTCCGTCTGCTGGGTGTTCTTCATGATCTGCGCCACCGCGAGGACGTCGTCGTCGCCACCGGCGTCGAGGATGCCCTGGATCATGTGGATGCCGCCGAGGTGGTGCTTGATCATCATCTGGAGGAAGAGCACGTCCAGCTCGCGCCCCTGGGCGACGCGCAGCTTCGCCATCTCCTCCGGGGTCGCCATGCCCGGCATCAGACCGTTTTCGATCTTGCCGGTGCCGTCCGGCATCCAGGCCATCCGGGGCTGGTCGCCGGTCGGGTCGAGCCCCCACGACCGCAGCCAGGTCTGCATGGTGCCGATCTCGCCCTGCTGGCCGGTGGCGATGTCGCCGCCGATCTGACGTACCTCAGGGTCGGTGCCCCGGTCGAAGGCGATCAGCCCCATCTCCACCGCCTGGGCGTGGTGGGTGGTCATGTCCCGGGCGAAGCCCGCCTCCGCCGAGCTGTCACCCGGTCGGGTCAACGTCGGGGTCAGCAGACCGCCGGCGTACCCGAGAAGGAGACCGACCACGACGGCGGCCGCCAGGGCGAGCAGGCCGTAGCGGCCGGCGGGCCGCCGGTCACCGGAACCGGTGACCGAGGGCTCGACGGGCGGTGTGTCGGTCGTCGCGGGAGCGGTCATCGCCACGTCCTCACTGGGTGGGCTGCTGCTGTTGCTGCGGGACGTTGTCGCGCGGGGCCGTGCCGGTGGCCGTGATGCCCTGGCCACAGTTGGCGTTCGGACCCTCGACCGAGGCGTTCACCCGCAGCGTCTTGATGAACTCGTCGATCCGGCTGTCGTCGGCGTTGTCGACCTTGAGCTGGTAGCCCCACGCCTGGAGCGAGATCGGCTTGTCCAGCCCCTCGAACGGGCTGAGCATGACCTTCTCCACGCCCTGCGTCTTGCTGCGGAGCTTGCTGACCTGATCGGCTGGCAGGTCGGGGCGGTAGGTGATCCAGACCGTGCCGTGCTCCAGGCTGTGCACCGCGTGCTCGTTGGCGATCGGGGCGTCGTAGACGTCACCCATGCAGTTCTGCCAGGCCGGGTTGTGCGGGCCGGCCACCGGCGGGAGGACGTCGTACTTGATCGCGCCCTGCTGGTGCTGGCCGCCCTGGACGAGCTTGGGGTCCTTGTCCCGGAAGTCGACGATGCCGTCGATGTCGGCGGCCCGCTGCTCCCACGACTTGGAACCCTGGAAGGCCGCGTACGCGCCGTAGCCGATGATCGAGACGGCGAGCACGCCCACGGCGACGAACAGGGCGATCGGGCCCCACGAGCGGCCCTGGCTCACCTTCACCGGCGTGATCGGCTTGCGGGGGCCCTTGCCGCCCGAGGTCTGCCGGGGCGCGCCCGCGGACTTGCCGCCCCCGGGCTTGGCGACGGCCGCGGGCCGGCCGGCCGCCGGCTTCTTACCGGTGCTGACCACGGTCGGACGGCGCTCAGGGCCGCCCGGGGTGCTGATGCTCATCGTGCCTCGTCAGGTCGGTCGGTCAGGGGATCTGGCGGGCCGGGTGACGCTCAGGGTCGCCGCCGAGTGCCCGAGTCTACCCCCGATAACATGGTTCGGTGACTCCCGCAGAACTGGCCGAGGTCGTCCTCTCCGCAGCCCACGCCGTTTTCACCGAGCGTGGGCTCGACCCCGCCGCGCTTCCGGCGCGTACGGCGGTGGAACGACCGCGTAATCCCGACCACGGCGACTACGCCTCGACGCTGGCGCTCCAGCTCAGCAAGAAGGTGGGCGTCCCGCCCCGGGAGCTGGCGGCGGCGCTGGCCGACCAGCTCGGCCGGGCGGCCGGGATCAAGTCGGTGGAGATCGCCGGCCCCGGCTTCCTCAACATCCGGCTCGACGCCGCCGCCGCCGGCCAGCTCGCCCGGGTGATCGTCGAGGCCGGCGAGGAGTACGGCCGCAGCGACCGGCTCGCCGGGCAGCGGATCAACCTGGAGTTCGTCTCGGCCAACCCGACCGGCCCGGTGCACATCGGCGGGGTCCGCTGGGCGGCGGTCGGCGACGCGCTCAGCCGGCTGCTGCGGGCCACCGGCGCCGACGTCGGCACCGAGTACTACTTCAACGACGCCGGGTCGCAGATCGACAGGTTCGCCCGGTCGCTGCTGTGCGCGGCCAAGGGCGAGCCGGCCCCCGAGGACGGCTACGGCGGGGCGTACATCGCCGAGATCGCCGAGCAGGTCCGGGCGGTCCGGCCGGACGTGCTCGACCTGCCCGACGGCGAGGCCCAGGAGGTTTTCCGGGTCGAGGGCGTGACGCTGATGTTCGCCGAGATCAGGTCCTCGCTGCGCGGCTTCGGGGTGGAGTTCGACACCTACTTCAACGAGAAGGACCTGCACGACCGGGGTGAGCTGGACCTCGCCCTGGACCGGCTGCGCGCGCAGGGTCACCTCTACGAGGCCGACGGGGCGACCTGGCTGCGCACCACCGACTTCGGCGACGACAAGGACCGGGTACTGCGCAAGTCCAACGGCGAGTGGACCTACTTCGCCGCCGACTGCGCCTACTACCTGGACAAGCGGGAACGCGGCTTCGAGCGGGTCGTGATCATGCTGGGCGCCGACCACCACGGCTATATCGGGCGGATGAAGGCGATGTCCGCCTGTTTCGGCGACGACCCGGCGGTCAACCTGGAGATCCTCATCGGCCAGCTGGTCAACCTGGTCCGCGACGGCGTCCCGCTGCGGATGAGCAAGCGCGCCGGCACCGTGGTCACCCTGGAGGACCTGGTCGACGCGATCGGGGTGGACGCGTCCCGCTACGCGCTGGCCCGCTACTCCAGCGACTCGCCGATCGACATCGACGTGGAGCTGTGGACCCGGGCCACCCGCGACAACCCGGTCTACTACGTGCAGTACGTCGCGGCCCGGACGGCGAGCGTCGGCCGTAACGCCGCCGAGGTCGGCCTGAGCCGGGGCGACGGGGCCGGGTTCCACCCCGAGCTGCTCGACCACGACAAGGAGAACGAGCTGCTCAAGGCGCTCGCCGAGTTCCCCGCCGTGGTCGCCGCCGCCGCCGAGCTGCGCGAGCCGCACCGGGTGGCCCGCTACCTGGAGGACCTCGCCGGGGCGTACCACCGGTTCTACGACAACTGCCGGATCCTGCCGCGCGGCGACGAGGAGGTCACCGACCTGCACCGGGCCCGGCTCTGGCTCAACGACGCCACCCGTACGGTGATCGCCAACGGGCTGCGCCTGCTCGGTGTCTCCGCCCCGGAGAGGATGTAGCCCTGATGCGTGCCCACGAAGCCGGTGCGATGCACGGCGACATCGGTGACCGGGGGCCGGGCTGGCTGCGTCCCCCGGCCGACGTCAACGCCCTGGTCCCGCAGCTCTGGCCGCGTCAGGTGGAGCGCGGCACGGGCGGTGCGCTGACCGTCGCGGGCCTCGACGTCCGTGACCTGGCCGCCGAGTACGGCACCCCGGCGTACGTCCTCGACGAGGACGACCTGCGCTCGCGTGCCCGGGACTTCCGGGCCGCCTTCCCCGACGTGGACGTCTACTACGCCGGCAAGGCATTCCTGTGCCGGGCGGTGGTCCGCATGATCGCCGAGGAGGGCCTGCACCTGGACGTCTGCTCCGGTGGCGAGCTGGCCACCGCGCTGTCGGCCGGGATGCCGGCGGAGCGGATCGGTTTCCACGGCAACAACAAGTCCGTCGCCGAGCTGACCCGGGCGCTGGACGCCGGGGTGGGGCGGATCATCCTCGACTCGTTCACCGAGATCGACCGGCTCACCGCGCTGGCCCGGGAGCGCGGGGTCCGCCCCGGCGTGCTGATCCGGGTCACCGTCGGCGTGGAGGCGCACACCCACGAGTTCATCGCCACCGCCCACGAGGACCAGAAGTTCGGTTTCTCGCTGGCCGGCGGGGCCGCCGCCGCAGCCGCCTTCACGGTCATCGACGAGGGTGTGCTGGACCTGCGCGGGCTGCACTCGCACATCGGTTCGCAGATCTTCGACACCAGCGGCTTCGAGGTGTCCGCCCGCCGGGTGCTCGCCCTCCAGGCGCAGATCCGCGACGCCCGGGGGGTGGAACTGCCCGAGCTGGACCTGGGCGGCGGCTTCGGCATCGCGTACACCACCCAGGACGACCCGGCGACCCCGGACGAGCTGGCCAAGCGGCTCCGCAAGATCGTCGACTCGGAGTGCGCGGCGGAGAACCTGACCGTCCCGCACCTGTCGATCGAGCCGGGTCGGGCCATCGTCGGGCCCGCCGTCTTCACCCTCTACGAGGTGGGCACCGTCAAGGACGTCGACGGGCTGCGGACCTACGTCAGCGTGGACGGCGGGATGAGCGACAACATCCGGACCGCCCTCTACGACGCGTCGTACTCGGCCACGCTTGCCGGGCGGGCCTCGACCGCCGAGCCGTTGCTGGCCCGCGTGGTGGGAAAGCATTGTGAGTCCGGGGACATCGTGGTGAAGGATGAATTCCTGCCCGCCGACGTGCAGCCCGGAGATCTTGTCGCCGTTCCCGGCACGGGAGCGTACTGCCGCAGCATGGCCAGCAACTACAACCATGTGCCCCGCCCCCCGGTGGTCGCGGTGCGTGACGGCCAGGCCCGGCTGATCGTGCGGCGGGAGACCGAAGAAGACCTGCTCGCTTTGGATGTGGGATGACGTCACCTGTGCGCTTGGCCCTGCTCGGCTGCGGAACGGTCGGTAGCGAGGTGGTCCGCCTGTTGCACACGCAGGCCGCCGACCTGGCCGCCCGGATCGGTGCTCCGCTGGAGATCGCCGGCATCGCCGTGCGCCGGGTCGGTCGGGACCGGGGTGACCTCCCCGTCGACCCGGCGCTGTTCACCACCGACCCGCTCGGCCTGATCAAACGCGACGACGTGGACGTGGTCGTCGAGGTGGTCGGCGGCATCGAACCGGCGCGGAGCTGGCTGGTGGAGGCGCTGCGCGCCGGCAAGAGCGTGGTCACCGCCAACAAGGCGCTGCTCGCCGAGGACGGTGCCTCTCTGCACGACGCGGCGGCCGAGGGCGGGGCGGACCTCTACTACGAGGCGTCCGTCGCCGGGGCGATCCCGCTGCTGCGCCCGCTGCGCGAGTCGCTGCACGGCGACCGGATCAACCGGGTCACCGGCATCGTCAACGGCACCACCAACTTCATCCTCTCCGCGATGGACGCCACCGGCGCCGGCTTCGCCGAGGCACTGGACGAGGCGACCGAGCTGGGGTATGCCGAGGCCGACCCGACCGCCGACGTGGAGGGCTTCGACGCCGCCGCGAAGGCCGCCATCCTGGCCTCGCTCGCCTTCCACACCCGGGTCACCGCCGCCGACGTGCACCGCGAGGGCATCACCGAGGTGACCGTCGCCGACATGGCCAGCGCCAAGGCGATGGGCTGCACCATCAAACTGCTCTGCATCGCCGCCCGGGGCACCGACGCGGCCGGCCGGGAGACCGTCAGCGTCCGGGTGCACCCCGCGATGATCCCGCTGACCCACCCGCTGGCCAGCGTCGGCGACGCGTTCAACGCGGTCTTCGTCGAGGCCGAGGCGGCCGGGCAGCTGATGTTCTACGGCCGTGGTGCGGGCGGCGCACCGACCGCCAGCGCGGTCCTCGGCGACGTGGTCGCGGTGGCCCGCAACCGGCTCGCCGGGGCGTACGCGGCCAGCGAGTCCGCCTACGCCGACCTGGCGGTCCGGCCGATGGGCGAGGCGCTGACCCGCTACCACATCAGTCTCGACGTGGTCGACCGGCCGGGTGTGCTCCAGGCGGTGGCCGGGGTGTTCGCCCGGCACGACGTGTCCATCGCCACCGTCCGGCAGGGGCCGGCCGGGGGCGGTCCGGCGGGCCGTGGTGAGGACGCCGACCTGGTCATCGTCACCCACGTCGCTCCCGACGCCGCGCTCGCCGCGACGGTACGGGAGCTGCGCGGGCTGGACATCGTCCGCTCGGTGGCCAGCGTGCTGCGGGTCGAGGGCGGCGCGTGACCCGGCGTCTCGCCTGATGGTTATCGGTGGGTGTGCCGGGGACAGATCGACGAGGCTGGTCCAGGCTGGCAGGGGCCCCGGCACGACCGGGGCGGCAGAGGCGAGGAGAGCGACATGTGGCGGGGCCTGATCGAGACGTACCGGGACCGGCTGCCGGTCACCGACGCCACGCCCGTGGTCACCCTGCATGAGGGGAACACCCCGCTGCTGCCCGCGCCGGCCCTCTCCGCCCGGCTCGGCGCGGACGTCTACCTGAAGGTCGAGGGGGCCAACCCGACCGGCTCGTTCAAGGACCGGGGCATGACCGTCGCCGTCTCCAAGGCGGTCGAGGCCGGTGACAAGGCGATCATCTGCGCCTCGACCGGCAACACCAGCGCCTCCGCCGCCGCGTACGCGGCCCGGGCCGGGATCACCTGCGCGGTACTGGTGCCGCAGGGCAAGATCGCGCTGGGCAAGTTGGCCCAGGCGCTGGTGCACGGGGCCAAACTGCTCCAGGTGCAGGGCAACTTCGACGACTGTCTCGCGCTGGCCTCGAAGCTCGCCCAGGACTTCCCGGTCGCCCTGGTCAACTCGGTGAACCCGGACCGGCTGCACGGCCAGAAGACGGCCGCCTTCGAGATCGTCGAGGCGCTCGGCGACGCCCCCGACATCCACTGCCTGCCGGTCGGCAACGCCGGCAACATCTCCGCGTACTGGATGGGCTACTCGGAGGACCTGCGGGCCGGCAACGCCACCCGCGCCCCCAGGATGTACGGCTTCCAGGCCGCCGGGGCGGCCCCGATCGTCAACGGTCAGGTGGTGCCGGAGCCGTCGACCATCGCCACCGCCATCCGGATCGGCAACCCGGCGAGCTGGACCAAGGCGCTCGACGCCCGGGACGCCTCGCAGGGGCTGATCGCCGCCGTGACTGACCGGGAGATCCTCGCCGCCTACCGGCTGCTCGCCCGGGAGGTGGGGGTCTTCGTCGAGCTGGGTAGCGCGGCCAGCGTGGCGGGGCTGCTCCAGCAGGGGGCCGAGGGCCGGGTGCCGGCCGGGTCGACGGTGGTGTGCACGGTCACCGGCCACGGCCTGAAGGACCCGGAGTGGGCGATCTCCACCGCGCCCGCGCCGATCACCATCGCCAACGACGCCCTGACCGCCGCCCGCTCCCTCGACCTGGCCTGATCCCGCCCTGCCCGCCCCCCGACCCGACCCGACCCGAACCCACCGCCGCCCGACCGTCCGCCGGCCGGCGTGGTGGTCGACCGCCGCACCGGTCCCACCGCTGCGGTCCCCGCCCCGCCGCCGGGTCGAGCCGACCGGCGACGGTGACGACGGCGGTTTCCCGCCAGCCGTCGGCCCCGCCGGGGAGCCAGCCGTCGGCCCCGCCGGGGAGGCGGTGACCCCGTGGGGGCGGGGGAGACCGGGTCGGGCAGACTTCCTAGACGCCTGTCCCCTCTCCCAGGAGTGAGCCACGCCGATGTCGCTGCTCGCCAGATCCAGCCTCGCCAACCGGGGGCTCGTCGCCCTGATCGCGGTGGTGACCGCGGCGTTCGGGGCGTTCACCGTCCCCTCGCTCAAGCAGCAGCTGCTGCCGTCGCTGGAGTTCCCCGGCGCGTTCGTCGTCGCGGTCTACCCGGGCGCCTCGCCGGAGATCGTCGAGGCGCAGGTCACCGAGCCGATCGAGAACAGCCTCCAGAGCATCCCCGGGCTGGAGAAGGTCACCTCCACCTCGCGGGAGGGGTCGGCGACGATCGCGGTGGAGTTCGTCTTCGGCACCGACATCGACGACGTGGCCAACAAGATGCAGACCGCGCTCAGCCGGGTCGACGCGCAACTGCCCGACGAGGTGGACCCGCAGGTCATCACCGGCAGCACCGACGACCTGCCGGCCGTGGTGCTGGCCGCCACCGGCGGCGGTGACGAGCAGGCGCTCGCCGCGAAGCTGCGCGACACCGTGGTGCCCGAGCTGGAGGGCATCGACGGGGTCCGCACGGTCGCCGTCACCGGCACCCGCGACCAGGTCGTGACGATCGTGCCGGACCCGGCGAAGTTCGCCGCCGCGAAGCTGACCCCGACCGCCATCGCCACCGCGCTCAAGACCAACGGCATCGCCGTCCCGGCCGGTGCGGTCGTCGACGGCAGCAGCGCGCTGCCGGTGCAGGTGGGGGCCCCGGTCACCACCCTCGACGAGCTGCGGGGCATCGCGCTCACCCCGACCGCGCCGAAGGCCGTCCCGGTCCGCCTCGGTGACGTGGCGACCGTGGAGCAGCAGCTCGCCCCGGCCACCGCGATCACCCGCACCAACGGCAGGGAGAGCATCGGCGTCCAGGTCACGGCCGCCCAGGACGGCAACGCCGTACGGATCTCGCACGACATCCGGGACCGGCTGGACGACCTGCGGTCCGCCTCCGGCGCCGAGTTGACCATCGTGTTCGACCAGGCCCCGTTCGTGGAGAAGTCGATCGAGAGCCTGACCACGGAGGGGCTGCTCGGCCTGCTGATGGCGGTCGTGGTGATCCTGGTCTTCCTGCTGTCGGTCCGGTCCACCCTGGTCACCGCGGTCTCCATCCCGCTGTCGGTGGTGGTGGCGCTGCTCGCCCTCTGGGCCGGTGACTACTCGCTCAACCTGCTCACCCTGGGCGCGCTCACCATCGCGGTCGGGCGGGTGGTCGACGACTCGATCGTGGTGTTGGAGAACATCAAACGCCACCTGGAGTACGGCGAACCGAAACGGGACGCGATCGTCGCCGCCGTCCGTGAGGTGGCCGGGGCGGTCACCGCGTCAACGCTCACCACGGTCGCGGTGTTCGCCCCGATCGCCCTGGTGGGTGGCTTCGTCGGGCAGTTGTTCGCGCCGTTCGCGATCACCGTCACGGTGGCCCTGCTCGCCTCGCTGCTGGTGTCGCTGACGGTGATCCCGGTGCTGGCGTACTGGTTCCTCAGGCCGCCGCGCGACGGCGCGGACGAGGCGGTCCGCCGGGCCGCCGAGGCCAAGGAGCTGCGCAGCCCGTTGCAGCGGGCCTACCTGCCGGTGATCGGGTTCGCCACCCGGACCCGCCGGACCCGGTGGATCACCGTGGCGGTGGGCATCCTGCTGCTGTTCGGCACCTTCGGGTTGGCCCAGAAGTTGGAGACCAACTTCCTCGACGACTCCGGCCAGGACACCCTGAGCATCAGCCAGAAGCTGCCGGCCGGTTCCGGGCTGGCCGCCACCGACCAGGCGGCCCGCCTGGTGGAGGGGGTGCTGGGGCGCACCGACGGGGTGGAGACCTACCAGGTGAGCGCGGGCGGCAACGACCAGCCGTGGCTGGCCGGCGGTGGCAACAACACCGCCCGCTGGTCGGTGGCGCTCGACGGCGACACCGACGCCAAGGAGATGAAGGAGGTCCTGCGCCGGGAGTTCGACGGGCTCGGTGCCGCAGCCGGTGAGCTGAGCTTCGACAACGGGCAGGGGGGCACCTCGGGCAACCAGTTGGAGGTGGTCGTCCAGGCCGCCGACACCGACACCCTGAACCGGGCCGCCGACCAGGTCCGGGGCGCCATGGCGGGCATCTCGGGGGTCGAGGACGTGGCCACCAGCCTGGCCGACCGGGTGCCCCGGGTCGACGTCAGGGTCGACCGGTTGGCTGCGGCCCGGGTGGGGCTGAGTGAGGCGGCGGTCGGGCAGTTGGTGTCGCAGGCGTACCGGGGCAGTCCGCTGGGCCGGGTGACGCTCGACGGCGGCCAGCAGGACGTGGTGCTGCGGACCACGGCCACCCCGCCGTTGACCGAGGAGCAGTTGCGGGCGTTGCCGGTGGGCCCGGTGAAGTTGGACGACATCGCCGACGTCACCCGGGGCGAGGGGCCGCAGCAGGTCACCCGGATCGACGGTGAGCGCAGCGTGTCGGTGACCGGCACGGCCACCGGCTCCAACCTCGGCGCGACGAGCACCGAGCTGAAGCAGCGGCTGGCGGACGTGGACGTGCCGGGGGCGACGATCACCGTGGGTGGGGCCAGCGCCCAGCAGGAGGACGCCTTCGGTGACCTGGGCCTGGCCGTGCTGGCGGCGATCGCGATCGTCTTCCTGATCATGGTGGCGACGTTCCGGAGCATCGTCCAGGCGCTGATCCTGCTGATCTCCATCCCGTTCGCGGCGACCGGTGCGATCGGCCTGCTGCTGGTTACCGGGACCCCGCTGGGTGTGCCGGCGCTGATCGGCGTGCTCATGCTGGTCGGCATCGTGGTGACCAACGCGATCGTGCTGCTGGACCTGGTCAACCAGTACCGGGGGCAGGGGATGAGCGTCAGCGAGGCGGTGGTCGAGGGCGGCCGACGCCGGTTGCGGCCGATCCTGATGACCGCGGTGGCCACCATCTTCGCGTTGCTGCCGATGGCGTTCGGGCTCACCGGGGAGGGCGGCTTCATCTCCCAGCCGCTCGCCGTGGTGGTGATCGGTGGCCTGCTCAGCTCCACCCTGCTCACCCTGGTCCTGGTGCCGACCTTCTACACGATGGTGGAGCGCACCAAGGAGTCGCTGCGGGAGCGGCGGGCCGGCCGGCGGGGGCGCACCTCCGACGAGGGTGGACCCGCCGGGACGCCCGCGGAGCCGGACGCCGAGGTGCCGGCGCCGGTGGGTGCCCCGGCCGCCGAGGCAGCCGCCGAAGCGCCGGCCCGGCCGACCCCGTCGGCGGCCCTGGTGGACGGCACCGACCAGTTCGAGGTGCTGCGGCTGCCGAAGAGCCGCCGCTCGCCCCTGCCGCCGACCGAGTAGCTCCGCCGCCCCACCACACGCCCCCGGCCCGGGAACCTCCGGCCGGGGGCGCGTCGCGTCAGGCCCGGGACATCGCGCCGACCGGCGGGTACGGTCACCCTGTGGTCACCTACCTCCGGTCATCGTCCATCCACCGTCGGTGATGGCGCGGGCTGCGGCGGAGACGACCGACCCGGGCGGCGGGCGGTGGGGCCGACGGCGGGTGCTGGGCGGTGGGGCGCTGCTGGCCGGGGGCATCACGCTGGGCGCCGTCGGCATGTCGCAGGGGACGTCGCTCGCCGACCGGCACCTGCCGCTCTCCGGCGGCCCGGCCAGCGCCACCGTCGGCACCCGGCGGCAGGACGTCGGCTCGGGCGGGCTCCGGGTGGTGTGGCACGTCCCGACCACCGAACGGCTGGTCGCGCTCACCTTCGACGACGGCCCCCTGCCACGGTGGACCCCGACCGTGCTGGACACCCTGGAACGGCACGCGGTGCCGGCGACCTTCTTCCTGGTCGGCGCGCGGGTCCGCCGGCACGCGGGGCTGATCCGGGGGCGGCTGGCCCGGCACGAGGTGGGCAACCACAGTTGGCGGCACCGGGACCTGGCGAGGTTGGCCGCCGCCGAGGTCCACGACGACCTGCTCCGGTCGCACGAGGCCATCGCCGAGGCCACCGGGGTGCCACCCCGGTTGACCCGCCCACCGTACGGGCACCTGGGCGGGGCGGTGCTGCACGCCGCCGTACGCCTGGACTACCGGGTCGTGCTCTGGTCGTTGCAGATGGTGGAGGGTGAGTTCCCGGACGACCCGGCCGGACACGCCCGGCGGATCGTGGCGGACGTGGTGCCGGGCACCATCCTGCTGGCCCACGACGCGGGTCCGGAGAACCGGCAGGTGGCGTTGCGCGGCCTGGACGCGATGATCACCGGCCTGCGGGCCCGGGGCTACACCTTCGTCACGGTCTCCCAGTTGCTGAGCCGAACGAGTGGGCCGCAGGCCGGCGGGTAGGGTGCGGGCACGTGTCCTCTCCGCTCTCCGTACTCGTCCGCAACCGGGACTTCCGCAACCTCTTCCTGGCCGAGCTGGTGGTCTTCGGCGCCGACTGGTTCGTCATGGTGCCGCTGCTGGTGCTGCTGCCGCAGTTGACCGGCAGTGGCGTGTGGGGTGCCCTGGTGCTGGCCCTGGACACCGGGGTGCTGGCGCTGCTGCTGCCGTACACCGGGACCATCGCCGACCGGTTCGACCGCCGCAAGGTCATGATGGCCGCGAACGGCGTGACCCTGCTCGGTGTGCTGCTGCTGCTCGGGGTGCGTGACGCCGGCACGGCCTGGCTGGCCATGGTGGCGATCGCGGCGGTGGCGGTCGGCAAGGCGTTCTACTCGCCGTCGGCGCAGGCCGCCCTGCCCAACGTGCTCGACCCCGCCGACCTGGCCGCCGGCAACGCCATCGCCGGATCCGCCTGGGGGACGATGACGGTGGTCGGCGCGTCCCTCGGTGGCGTGTTGAGCGCGGTCGTCGGGCCGTACGCCTGCTTCTGGGTGGGTGCGGTCGGCCTGGTGCTGGCGGCGGGCCTGGCGGCGCTGATCCGCCGGCCGTTGCAGGTGCCCCGGGAGGCCGACCGGTCGACGCCGCGCACCTGGGCGGCGATCCGCGAGGCGCTGGGTCACATCCGGCACCGGCCCCGGGTGTTGGCGTTGGTCACGGTGAAGTCGGCGGTGGGCCTGGGCAACGGCGTGCTGACCGTCTTCCCCCTGCTGGCCGCCGTCTACGGGGTGGGGCCGGTCGGCACCGGGCTGCTCTTCGCCGCGCGCGGGGCGGGGGCGCTGGTGGGGCCGATCCTGATGAGCCGGGTGCTGACCAACCGGGCCTGGCTGTTGCCCGGCCTGGCCCTGTCGATGTCGCTGTACGGGTTGGCCTACCTGGGCGCGGCGGTGGCGAGCTGGTTCCCGTTGGTGCTGCTGCTGGTCTTCGTGGCCCACTTCGGTGGCGGCAGCAACTGGGTGCTGTCGAACTTCGCCCTCCAGGGCGAGGTGCCCGACCGGCTGCGCGGCCGGGTGTTCGCCACCGACATGATGCTGGCGACCCTGGCGATCTCGGTCAGTCAGCTGGTGGTGGCCGGCGTGGTCGACCTGGTGGACGAGCGGGTGGTGCTGGCCGGCTGCGGCCTGGTCACCGTCGTGTACGCGGTGGGCTGGCGGATCGCCACCCGCCGGCTCTCGCTCACCGACCCGGCCGCCGGCCCGGACCCGCTGGCCGCCCGCTGACCCTCGGGCGGCTCAGTCGACCCGGTCGCCCTGTGGCGGTGCGGCCGGCGGCCGGTCGCTCCCGCCCCAGGGGGCGGCCTGGCCCGGCACCACGGGGCCGGGGCCCGGTTGGCCGGTGGCTGGGTGTCCGGAGGTCGAGTGGCCGATGCCCGGGTGGCCGGCGGCGAAGCCGGACGGCTGGCCGGCGGCGGATCCGGCCGGGGGCGTCCAGGCACCCCACGGTTGGCCGGGGGCGTGGCTCGCGGCGCGGCCGGCGAACACGGCGGCGACGACGAGGCCCAGGCCGATCGGGTAGCCGATCCAGCTGACCGTGCTGGCGGCGAGGTTCATCAGCTCGAACTGCCGCATCCCGCCGGAGCGGACCCGGGCCCGGATCAGCTCGGGCAGGGCCGCCACCCAGGCGGTGTTGAACAGCTCCACCAGCAGCAGGACAGCGGCCCCGGCGATCAGCAACGACCGGGCCCGGCCGGGCAGCCGGCGGCGGGCGGTGGCGGCGAGCACCAGGACGACGAGCAGCGTGACCAGCACGGGAAGGTGCCCCACCAACTGCGTGATCCGGTAACCGAACATTCCCACGTCGCCTCCTGAGCGGCTGATAGATCGGCGTCAGGCTAACCGAGCCGATCCAGTCCCACCGGCCGGGCGAGCGGGTGCGTCGTCGGCCCCGGGCCCTAGCATGAGCCGGTGCCGACGACTTTCGCCTCCGGGCCGGTGCGGGTGCGGGTGCCCGCGACCAGCGCCAACCTGGGCCCCGGGTTCGACGCCCTCGGGCTCGCCCTCGCCCTGTACGACGACGTGTCCGCCGAGGTGACCTCGACCGACGTCCGGGTGGCGGTGACCGGTGAGGGGGCCGGTGAGCTGCCGCAGGACGACCGGCACCTGGTGGTGGTCGCCATGCGGGCCGCCTTCGACCTGCTCGGTGGGCAGCCGCCCGGGCTGGCGCTGGAGTGCGTCAACCGGATCCCGCAGGCACGGGGCCTGGGGTCTTCCTCGGCGGCGATCGTGGCCGGGGTGCTGCTGGCCCGGGCGCTGGTCACCGACGGCGCGCAGCGGCTCGACGACGACGCCGTGCTGCGGCTGGCCGCCGAGATCGAGGGCCATCCGGACAATGTCGCGCCCTGCCTGCTCGGCGGGTTCACCATCGCCTGGACCGAGCCGGGTGGCGGCCGGGCGGTCTCGCTGCCGGTGGCGGCCGGGGTCCGCCCCACGGTCTTCGTACCGGCGCAGCGGGGTCTGACGGCCACCGCACGGGCGGCCCTCCCGTCGACCGTCCCGCACGGGGACGCGGCGCTGAACGCGGGCCGGTCGGCGTTGCTGGTGCACGCGGTGACCGCCGAGCCGACGTTGCTGCTGCCGGCCACCGTCGACCGGCTGCACCAGGATTACCGCGCGCCGGGAATGCCGCAGACGGCTGCCCTGGTCAGTGCGTTGCGAGCGGCTGGTGTGGCGGCCGTGGTCAGTGGGGCGGGCCCCACCGTGCTGGCGTTCACCGAGCCGCCCGCGGGGTTCACCGAGGGAACAGAATGGGAAGTCTGGCGGTTGCCGGTAGAGGCGCGCGGAGCGACGGTCGTACGGGGTAGACTGGGACACGCCGAGCGGGGCCCTGTTGCCGCAGGTCGGAAGAGTTGATTACGCTCTAGACTCAGCACAGCCGCGAAGCACGCGATCTCTCTGCGGGTCGGCGCACCCCGAAGCTCTCGGCGGTCAGCCCGCCACCCCTGCCAAAGGCCCACGCCGCACCGTAGTTTCCGCAGGTCGCCGCAGACGGCGAGACCTGCTCACCGACGTTGGTGAGTTGGGAAACCGCCCGGCTGCTGTGCCACAGACTCCCGCGACGCGTCATGCGAGGCGGGTGCACCGAGGCCGCCCGGCCACCTTGCTTGTCGATCCCGGGCAGTCCCGGCCTATCGAGGGAAGGATTCCATTGAGCGACACCACCGACGTGACGTCGGATGTTTCCAACGTCGCTGGCGATGCCACCACCGCCGCCCCCGCCCGCCGTCGGCGCAGCGGCACCGGCCTGTCGGCGATGCTGCTGCCGGAGCTGCAGAGCCTGGCCGCGTCGCTCGGCATCTCCGGGACCGCCCGCATGCGCAAGGGCGAGCTGATCAGCGCGATCTCCGAGCGGCAGCAGGGCGGCGCCGCGACCGGCACCCCTCGACCGCGGGCCGAGGTTGCTGCTGCGGCTGCCCCCGTCCGGGAGGAGGTGCGCGCCGAGGTGACCACCCCGGAGCGGGCCACCGAGCCGGCGTCGGCGACCCCTGCCGCCACCGGTGAGACCGAGGGTCGGACCCGGACCCGGCGTAGCCGGGCCAGCACCGCGGAGGCCCGGCCGGCCGCCGAGCCACGGGCCGCCGAGGCCCGACCCGTCGAGACCCGTACCGAGGAGGCACCGGTCGAGGCCGGCGAGCGTCCCGAGCGGGCCGAGGGACGCAGCGGTCGGGACCGTGGCGAGCGGACCGGCGTGGACCGGGCCGAGCGGACCGGTAACGACCGTGGCGAGCGGACCGGTAACGACCGTGGTGAGCGGGCCGGCAGCGACCGTGGTGAGCGGGCCGGCAGCGACCGGGTCGAGCGGACGGACAACGACCGCGCCGGCCGTACCGGTAACGACCGTGGCGAGCGGGCCGGCAATGACCGGGTCGAGCGGGCCGGCAACGACCGGGCCGAGCGGGCCGGTAACGACCGGGCCGAGCGGACGGGCGGCGACCGTGGCGAGCGGGCCGAGCGCGGCGGCAACGAGCGGTCCGACCGGGGTGACCGCAACGACCGGGGCGACCGGGGCGAGCGGTCCGACCGCAACGACCGGGGCGAGCGTGGTCAGCGCGACAACCGCGACAACCGCGACGACTCGGATGACGACGAGGGCGGTGGCCGGCGGGGTCGGCGCAGCCGGTTCCGGGACCGCCGGCGTGGCCGGGGCGACCGGGTCGAGGGCGGCAACGACAACGGCGGCGGCAGCCGTGAGCCGCAGGTCGGCGAGGACGAGGTGCTGGTCCCGGTGGCCGGGATCATCGACGTGCTCGACAACTACGCCTTCGTCCGGACCACCGGCTACCTGGCCGGCCCGAACGACGTGTACGTCTCCATGTCGCAGATCAAGAAGTACGGTCTGCGCCGGGGTGACGCGATCACCGGAGCCGTCCGGGCCACCCGGGACAGCAGCGCCAGCGGTGACCAGCGGCGGGACAAGTACAACCCGCTGGTCCGGTTGGACACCATCAACGGCATGGAGCCGGACGAGGCGAGGCGTCGTCCCGAGTTCTACAAGCTGACCCCGCTCTACCCGCAGGAGCGGTTGCGGCTGGAGACCGAGCCGCACATCCTGACCACCCGGGTGATCGACCTGGTCATGCCGTTGGGCAAGGGGCAGCGGGCGCTGATCGTGTCGCCGCCCAAGGCCGGTAAGACGATGGTGCTCCAGGCGATCGCGAACGCGATCACCCACAACAACCCGGAGTGCCACCTGATGGTGGTGCTGGTCGACGAGCGGCCCGAAGAGGTCACCGACATGCAGCGTTCGGTGAAGGGCGAGGTCATCGCGGCCACGTTCGACCGTCCGCCGCAGGACCACACCACGGTGGCGGAGTTGGCGATCGAGCGGGCCAAGCGCCTGGTCGAGCTGGGGCACGACGTGGTCGTGCTGCTCGACTCGGTGACCCGGCTCGGCCGGTCGTACAACCTGGCGGCGCCGGCCTCCGGGCGGATCATGTCCGGTGGTATCGACTCCACCGCGCTCTACCCGCCGAAGCGCTTCCTGGGTGCGGCCCGCAACATCGAGAACGGCGGATCGCTGACCATTCTCGCCACCGCGCTGGTGGAGACCGGGTCGATGGCGGACACGGTCATCTTCGAGGAGTTCAAGGGCACCGGCAACGCGGAGCTGAAGCTGGACCGGAAGATCGCCGACAAGCGGACCTTCCCGGCGGTGGACGTCAGTTCCTCGGGTACCCGCAAGGAGGAGATCCTGCTCGCGCCGGAGGAGCTGGCCATCATCCACAAGCTCCGCAAGGTCCTGCACTCGCTGGACTCGCAGGCGGCGCTGGACCTGCTGCTCGACCGGCTCAAGCAGTCCCGCACCAACATCGAGTTCCTGATGCAGATCGCCAAGTCGACGCCGGGGGAGTGACCCCTCCCGGGTGAGACCATGACGAAGGGCACGGCCGCTCCGGCCGTGCCCTTCGTCGTACCCCGGAATCCTGTAGGTGGGAATCCCCGTCGGTGGACTTTTCTTTCGGCAGACCTGGCAGCTCTTGAAAGTTGTGTGCGCCGCCGGGTTGACTGGAGGTGCGGTTCCCGGCCGATCCGGCCGGGCCGGCCACCGGAGGGCGGCGCAGACCTGGGGAGGCGTACGCCGCCCGGCGTCCGGCCGGGCGGGCTCCTGAACCTGGGGGAGGAGCCCGCCCGGCCGGTCGGTGCGCCGGGGCAGGAATGGCGGGCGCGAGCAGCGGGAATGCCGGGTGGTGGGCCGGCGTTACGACTGCCGGACCGATCGTGTGGCCCGCCCGTCGGGTCGGCTCACGCCCATGGCACACTGGTCAATCGGCCACCGGTTCCGGTTCACGCCCGAGTCCGTCGCGCACCAGGCGACGGGGGATCAGCGGCGACCCGGCGACCACCTGACGAAAGGACCGAGGCGACATGAAGCCCAACATCCACCCGGAGTACACGACGACCGAGGTCAAGTGCTCCTGCGGCAACTCCTTCACGACCCGCAGCACCGCCAAGGGCGGTTCGATCTCGGTCGAGACCTGCAGCGCCTGCCACCCGTTCTACACCGGCAAGCAGCGCGTCCTCGACACCGCCGGCCGGGTCGCCAAGTTCCAGCAGAAGTACGCCAAGATTCAGGCGAAGAAGGCCAAGTAGCTCCATCGACGACGCCCGTGTCCGGCCCCGTGCCGGACGCGGGCGTCGTCCGTTACGTCCTACTTTTCGCCTCAGCCTTCCCTCTGCACCGGATCCGTCGAAGGAGCCCCCCACATGAGCAGCGAGCGCCTGGCCGCCCTCCTCGACGAGTACGCCGAGCTGGAGAAGCGGCTGGCCGACCCGGCCATCCACGCCGACCAGAACACCGCCCGTCGGGTCGGTCGTCGTTACGCCGCGCTGGTGCCGCTGCACAAGGCCGCCGACGAGCTGGCGCAGACCCGCGCCGACCTGGTCGCGGCCCGGGAGCTGGCAGCCGAGGACCCGGCGTTCGCCGATGAGGCGGACTCCATCGCGGCGACCCTGCCGGCACTGGAGGAGCGGCTGGCCGAGCTGCTGATCCCCCGGGACCCGCACGACGCCAAGGACGTGATCATCGAGATCAAGGCCGGCGAGGGCGGCGAGGAGTCCGCGCTGTTCGCCGGGGACCTGCTGCGGATGTACACCCGCTACGCCGAGCGGCACGGGTGGCTGACCGAGGTGATCGACGCGCAGGACTCCGACCTCGGCGGGGTCAAGGACGTCTCGTTGGCGATCAAGACCAAGGGGGTTCCGGACGGCGGCAACGGCGTCTGGTCCCGGCTGAAGTGGGAGGGTGGCGTGCACCGGGTCCAGCGGGTCCCGGTCACCGAGTCGCAGGGCCGCATCCACACCAGCGCGGCCGGCGTCCTGGTGCTGCCCGAGGCCGAGGACGTCGACGTCACCATCGACCCCAACGAGCTGCGCATCGACGTGTTCCGCTCGTCCGGGCCGGGCGGCCAGTCGGTGAACACCACCGACTCGGCGGTACGGATCACCCACCTGCCGACCGGGGTGGTGGTCTCCTGCCAGAACGAGAAGTCCCAACTGCAGAACCGGGAGCAGGCGATGCGCATCCTGCGGGCCCGGTTGCTGGCGGTGGCCCAGGAGCAGGCCGACGCCGCCGCCTCGGACGCCCGCCGGGCGCAGGTGCGCACCGTGGACCGTTCGGAGCGGATCCGCACCTACAACTTCCCGCAGAACCGGATCACCGACCACCGGATCGGCTACACGGCGTACAACCTCGACCTGGCGCTCGCCGGGGAACTGGACGGGGTCCTCGATGCCCTCACCGAGGCCGACCGGGCCGCCCGGCTGGCCGGCGACACCGAGCTGACCCGCCGCTGACCGCGCCCCGCCACCGGCGGGCCCGGCACCGGGCCCGTCGTTACCGGGCCGGGTCACCCGGGCCGTCCCCGGCGCGGTCAGGAGGCGCGGGTGCGGTTCTTGGCCCGCAGCATCTCCCGGTCGGCGATCTCGAACGCGGCGCCGAGGGCGTCGCGTAGCGCGGTCCCGGTGCCGCTGACCTCGGCGAAGCCGATGCTCAACCCGACCGGAGTGCCGGGCACCAGCGACTCCCAGTCCTCGGTGCGCACGGCCGCGTCGATCCGGCGGGTCACCTCGGCGGCCTCGGCCATGCCGGCCCCGGAGAGCACCACCACGAACTCGTCGCCGCCGTAGCGGGCCACGAAGTCGCCCCGGCGCATCACCCGGTTGATCACCCCGGCGATGCGTTGCAGCACCAGGTCGCCGGAGTGGTGGCCGTGGTGGGTGTTGACCGCCTTGAAGCCGTCCAGGTCGCAGACGCCGATCACCACCCGCTCGCCCCGGGACACCACCGAGGCGATGTGCCGCTCCAACTGACGCCGGTTGGGCAGCCCGGTGAGCGGGTCGGTCAGCGCCTCACCCTCGTAGCGGGCCGCCTCCCGGCGCATCTCCTCGTGGTCGATGCGCAACGCGATGCCGTCGATGTAGACGTCCCGCAGCCGGTCGTTGCGCTGCCCGGCCAGCCGGAACGCCATCCGGTCGGCGCGGTGCGCGGCGGCGTGGTCACCGGCCCGGGAGAAGGCGATGCTGCGCAGCCGGGACGGTTCCGCCGCGCCGAGCGTCTCGGCCGACACCCGGGCCGAGTCCAGTCGGGTGATCGCCTCGATCGGGCGTCCGTCGGCGACCGCCAGGCAGACATGGCCGAGTTGCCGCATGTCCCGGGCCCGGGCGCTGTCCCCGCTGTGGTCGAGCAGTCGGGCCGGCTCCGGGCCGACCGGCACCGGATCGCCGAGCGCCGCCCGGCGGACCGCCGCGTAGCCGTACGCGGCGAGGCTGCTCGGGCGCAGCCGGTCGGCCCGGCCGTCGGCGACGAACCGCGCCAGGTCGGCCGCGATGTCGCGGAGCACCCGCAGGCAGCCGTCGCTGTCCCCGTTGTGGTCCAGGGCGACGGCGTTGCGCAGCCGGATGCCCGGGGCGGCGAAGGTCTCCTCGGGGATGCCGGCGGCGGCACCGTGCTGGCGGGCCCGTTCGATCGCGCCCAACGCGTGACCGTGGAAGCTCAGGTAGGAGTAGGCCATCGCCAGGTCGTGCCAGCCCCAGGCGGTGTCCCGGTCCCGGTCCTCCGCCGCCTTGAGCGCCCGCGAGGCCCGGACCAGGTGCATGACGCAGCGGTCCAGGGCGCCCTGGTGGTGCGCGGCCAACGCGGCCAGCGCGTTGAGGTGCCCGTGCAGGTAGGGCTCGGGGAGGTCCCGCACGGCCCCGGACGCCTCCTCGATGGCCCGGGTGAACTCGGCCGTCCGGCCGAGGTTGATCAGCGCGCAGAGCCGCTGCACCAGCGCGTCGGCCTTCGTGTACGGGTCGGCGGTGGTGCGCAGCACCCGGTCGAGGACCCCGACCGCCTCGGCCGAGCGGCTGGCCTCCTGGAGGTCGCGGGCATGGGTCAGGGCGTCAACCTGGTCATCGACCCGGTCGAGCCACCCCACCTGGCGAACCTCCCGTCGGTGTGCGCCCGGCCGCACCCACTCGTGGCGCGGCCGACGACGCCTCATGATTATGGCGTGACCTCACTCCCGCGCCACCCGTCCGAAGGGACAGAACGCGAGCGGACTTCGCCCGTGGTGGCCCGAGCCGCCCGTACCCTCGCCGCCGCCGGGGTGGCGTCGGCCCGCGCCGAGGCGGAGCAGCTCGCCGCGTACGTGCTGGAGGTGCCCCGGGGGCGGCTCGTGCTGTCCGACGGCTTCACCCACGCCCAGCGGACCCGCTACGAGGCGCTGGTGGCCCGGCGGGCCGACCGTGAGCCGTTGCAGCACCTGACCGGCCGGGCCGGTTTCCGGCACCTGGAGCTGGCGGTCGGGCCGGGGGTCTTCGTGCCCCGCCCGGAGACGGAGCTGCTGGCCGGCTGGGGGATCGAGCGGGCGCTGACCCGGGACGCCCCGGTGGTGGTCGACCTGTGCAGCGGTTCGGGGGCGATCGCGCTGGCGGTGGCCCAGGAGGTGCCGGCGGCCCGGGTGGTGGCGGTGGAGCGGTCCCCGGCCGCGCTGCCCTGGCTGCGCCGCAACGCCGCCGAGCGGGCCGCCGCCGGGGACCGGCCGGTCGAGGTGGTGGTGGCCGACGTCACCGATGCGGGGCTGCTCGCCGACCTGGTCGGCGCGGTGGACGTGCTGCTGTGCAACCCGCCGTACGTGCCGCGTGCGGTGGCGGTCCCGCCGGAGGTCGCCGGCTACGACCCGGACGAGGCGGTGTTCGGCGGGGCGGACGGGTTGACGGTGTTGCGGCCGGTGCTGCGCCGGGCGGCCGAACTGCTGCGACCCGGGGGTGAGCTGGGCGTCGAGCACGACGACACGCACGGCGCGGCGGTGCCGGCGCTGCTCACCGCCGACGGCCGGTACGCGGCGGTGCGGGCCCACCGGGACCTGGCCGGGCGGGCCCGGTTCGCCACCGCGTCCCGCCGGTCGGACGGCCCGCACGCCGTCCGGGCGTCGGCGTGGCAGACTGGCTCCTCGTGATGCTCTACGACTGTCGGTCGCCCGCCGACCGGGACCGCGGTGTCGCCGCGGCGATCGAGGCGGTCAAGAACGGCGAGCTGGTCGTTCTGCCCACCGACACGGTCTACGGGATCGGCGCGGACGCGTTCACCCCGTACGCGGTGAAGGCCCTCTCCGATGCCCGGGGCGGCAGCCAGGCGGCGCCGCCGGTGTTGATCGGTTCCCGGCACACCCTCGACGGCCTGGTCTTCTCGCTGCCCCGCGCGGCCCGTGACCTGGTCGAGGCGTTCTGGCCGGGGGCGTTGACCATCGTGGTGGAGCACTCGCCGAGCCTCGCCTGGGACCTGGGCGACGCCAGCGGGACGGTCGCGGTGCGGATGCCGTTGCACCCGGTGGCGCTGGAGGTGCTGCGGGAGACCGGCCCGATGGCGGTGGCCTCGGCCAACAAGGTGGGCCAGCCGGCGGCACTGACCGCCGAGCAGGCCCGCGACCAGCTCAGCTACTCGGTGCGGGTCTATCTGGAGGCCGGGGAGTGCCCCGATCCGGTGCCGAGCACCATCGTCGACCTGACCGCCGAGGTGCCCCGGCTGCTCCGGGTCGGCGCGATCAACCTGGACCAGCTCCGTGACGTGGCGCCGGACATCCTCGACGAGCGGGGAGCCTGAGTGCCGCCGTTCACCGTCCTGCACGTCTGCATGGGCAACATCTGCCGGTCCCCGATGGCCGAGCGGTTGCTGGTGCTCGCCGTCCGCGAGCGGTTGGGCCGGCTCGGCGTCGACCCGGCCGGCTCGGACGCGTTGCTGCACAGCCACAGCGCCGGCACCGGCGGCTGGCACGCGGGGGAGGAGATGAACCCGCCCGCCGCCCGGCAGGTGCTGGGCCGCGGTGGTGACGTGGACGGGTTCGCCGCCCGCAAGCTGCGTTCCGACCTGATCGACGCCGCCGACCTCGTCCTCACCGCCACCGCCGACCAGCAGGAGTACGTGGTGGCGTTGCGCCCGGACGCGGCCGGTCGCACCTTCGTGCTGGGGGAGTTCGGCCGGCTGCTCGCCACGGTGGACGTGGCCGCTCTGCCATCGGCCCAGGCCACCCCGGACGCCGTGTACGCCCGGGGGGTGGCCCTGGTGGCGGCGGTCGACGCGGCCCGGCAGGGGGCGGCCTCGTTGCACTCCGACGACCTGGACGATCCGTGGGGCCGGGGTGACCAGTGCTTCAGCCGGGTGGCCGACGAGATCGAGGAGACGGTGCACCCGCTCGCCTCGGCACTGCTGCCCTGATCTTCTCGCTGCGCCGGCTTCCGGGCGGGGCGCCGGACTCCCGGCCGCGCCGGTTGCGGCGGGTGGCGGTGCCGGTCTCCTGCGGGTGATGGGTGCGGCGTGTCCCGCAGTGCGCGCCGTGTCCTTCTCGCGATCTTCCTCCGGTTTCGGGGAAAGATGAGAGTTCGGGTGGTTTTGCGGGTCATGCTGAACGGGTCCTGACGACTCCTGCGGGGAGCACTGATGATCCGGGCCCACCTCGACAAGGTGTTCACCGTGCTGATCGCCGGCGTGCTCGCCGGTCTGGTGCTGGCGGCGGCCGCCCTGCCGCTCGCCCTGGTGTTCGGCATCGGCTTCGGCGGGCTGGCGTCCTCCTACGCCGAGCTGCCCAACACGCTGCGCACCCCACCCACCGCCCAACGCTCCACCCTCTACGCCGCCGACGGCGTCACCCTGATCACCTCGTTCTACACCGAGGACCGGGTGGACGTGCCGCTGGCCAAGGTCGCCCCGGTGATGCGGCAGGCGATCGTGGCCGCCGAGGACGCCCGGTTCTACCAGCACCGGGGTGTCGACGTGCGGGGCGTGGTCCGGGCCTTCACCGCCAACCAGCGCGACGGCCGGGCCCGGCAGGGTGCCTCCACGCTGACCATGCAGTACGTCCGTAACGTGCTCAGCAGCGATCCCCGGCTGACCAAGGAGCAGCGGAAGAAGGCCACCGAGATCAGCACCGCCCGCAAGCTCCAGGAGATGCGGTACGCCCTGGCGCTGGAGCGGGAACTCACCAAGGACGAGATCCTCACCCGCTACCTCAACATCGCGTACTTCGGTGCCGGGGCGTACGGCATCGCCGCGGCGGCCAAGCGGTACTTCTCCACCACCCCGGCCCGGCTGACCCTGGCCCAGGCGACGCTGCTGGCCGGGCTGGTCCGCTCCCCGGACACCGACGATCCGATCAACGGCGACGCCGACGCGGCGCTGACCCGCCGCTCGTACGTGCTGGACCGGATGGTGGCGTTGGCCCAGGTGCCGGCGCAGGACGCGGCGGTGGCCCGGGACGCGCCGCTGACGTTGCGCCCCAGCCGGACGCCGAACGACTGCACCGCCGTGCCCGAGCAGCGCAACGACTGGGGTTTCTTCTGCGACTGGTTCACCCAGTGGTGGAGCGACCAGCCCGCCTTCGGCGCCACCGCCGCCGAACGGCAGGACAACCTGCGCCGGGGCGGCTTCCGGATCGTCTCCTCGCTCGACCCGGCCGTGCAGCGTTCCGCCGTCCGCCAGGCGACCGACATCTACGACGTCGACGATCCCCGGGCGGCACCGGTGGCGGTGGTCCAGCCCGGCACCGGGCGGGTGCTCGCCCTGGCGGTGAACCGCCACTACAGCGTCACCCCCAACCCGGCCGGGCAGCGGAACTATCCGAACACGGTCAACCAGCTGATCGCCGGTGGCGGCGGCATCGAGGGCTACCAGGCCGGCTCGACGTTCAAGCTGTTCACCCTGCTGGCCGCCCTGGAGTCCGGGCGGCCCCTGGAGACGGGTTTCATCGCGCCCAGCCGGATCGTGACCCGCTTCCCGACCGACGACGCCCGGTCCAGTTGCGGCGGCCGGTGGTGCCCGGCCAACGCCACCCCCGAGTGGATGAACGGCTACCGCACCATGTGGACCGCCTTCGGCCGTTCGGTGAACACCTACTTCGCCTGGCTCACCGAGCAGGTCGGCGCGGAGCGGGTGGTGGAGATGGCCGAGCGGCTGGGCATCCGGTTCCGCGCCGCCGACGACGCCGAACTGGCCCGGTCCGGGGCCCGCGACTGGGGGGCGTTCACCCTGGGGGTCTCCTCCACCACCCCGCTCGACCTGGCCAACGCGTACGCCACGGTGGCCGCCGAGGGGACCTGGTGTGCGCCGCTGCCGGTCGTGTCGATCAGGGACAACGCCGGGAATGAGGTGGCCGCCGGTCGGCCCGACTGCCGGCAGGTGGTCGACACCGAGGTGGCCCGGGCCGCCGCCGACGCGGCCCGCTGCCCGGTCGGCGACCAGTCGATGTACCGCCGGTGCGACGGTGGTACGGCGGAGAAGCTCCGGACGGGGCTGGGTCGCCCGGTGGCCGGCAAGACCGGCAGTTCGGAGCGGAACGAGACCGAGTCGGTGGTGGCTTTCACCCCGCAGCTCGCGGTGGCCCAGATCGCCGCCAACCCGGACGACCCGCGCGACGCCGTCGGTGCCGCCGTCCAGTCCCGGATGGTCGACGCGGTGGGCCGCATCCTGTTCGCCGCCCTGGCCGATGCCCCGGTCCGGGACTTCGTCCCACCCGGCGAGTCGATCACCTACCGCCCCGCCCCGGCCCCCCGTACCGGCAACTGAGCGGGGTCAGCGGGTGGGGGCGTGGTTGGCGATGTTGCGGGCCATGCCGCCGAAGATGACGGCGTGGAAGGGTGCCACCGAGTGCCAGTAGAGGTGACCGGGCAGGCCGCGGGGGAGGAAGACGGCGCGTTGGACGTACCGGCTGCGGCCCGCGCCGGCCGGCTCGGCGCGCAGCTCCAGCCAGGCCCGACCGGGTAGCCGCATCTCGGCGCGCAGCCGCAGCAGCTCGCCGGGGACGATCTCCTCCACCCGCCAGAAGTCCAGCGCCTCACCGACCTGGAGGTGGTGCGGGTCGCGTCGGCCCCGACGCAGTCCGACCCCGCCGACCAGTCGGTCCAGCCAGCCGCGCACCGACCAGGCGAGCGGGAACGAGTACCACCCGTGTTCGCCGCCGACGCCCTCGATGACCCGCCAGAGCGCGCCCGGTGGGGCGTCGACCTCACGTTCCCGTACGTCGGTGTAGACCGTGCCACCGGACCAGTCCGGGTCCGACGGCAGCGGCTCGGCCGGCGCGTCCGGGCCGCTCGCGTTGGACCAGCGGGTCTCCACCTCGGCGTCGCGCACCTTGGTCAGGGCCAGCGCGACGGCGTCGTCGAAGCCGGTCAGCCCGCCCGGCGGGTCGGGCAACCAGCGGGCGATGTCGTGTTCGTGCGTCACCGCCTCGTGGATCAGGCTCTCGACCAGGGGCCGGGCGATGGCGTTCGGCACCGGGGTGATCAGCCCCACCCAGTGCGAGGAGAGCGACGGGGTGAGCGGGCGGACCGGCACGATGATCCGGCGGCGTAGGCCGGCGACCTGCGCGTAGCGCTGCATCATCTCCCGGAAGGTGAGCACGTCCGGCCCACCGATGTCGAAGGCCCGGTCCACCTCGGGTGGCAGGGTGGCACAGCCGACCAGGTAGCGCAGCACGTCCCGGACGGCGATCGGCTGGATGCGGTTGCGGACCCACCGGGGGGTGATCATGGCCGGCAGCCGTTCGGTGAGGTAGCGCAGCATCTCGAACGAGGCCGACCCGGACCCGATGATCACGGCGGCCCGCAGCACCACCGTGGGTACGTCGCCGGCCAGCAGGATCCGGGCCACCTCGGCCCGGGACCGCAGGTGCGGCGACGACACGCTGTCGCCGCCCGCCGGCTCCGGCCCACCGAGGTAGACGATGCGGCGTACGCCGGCTGCCGCGGCGGCTGCGGCGAAGTTGGTGGCGGCCTCCCGGTCGGCGGCCTCGAAGTCGCCCTGCCCGAGCGAGTGCACCAGGTAGTACGCGACGTCGACGTCGGCGAACGCGGCCGCCAGCGTCTCGGGTTTGCGCAGGTCCCCCTCGGTGACCTCGGCGCGGGCCGCCCAGGGCACGTCGCGCAGCCGACCGGCCTTGCGGGCCAGGCAGCGCACCTGGTGCCCCTCGGCGATCAGGCGGGGCGCGAGCCGTCCGCCGATGTACCCGGTCGCGCCGGTGACGAGGCATCTCACGGTCACCAGTGTGCGGCTCCGTAGACTCTTTCGCTGTGGAGAACGTGAAGCACACCTGGTGGGTGCCGGCCGCCGACCGGCTCGACGCCGCCGGTCCGCAGCTGGTCAGGCTGGTCGGCGATCCGGTGGGACCGCGTGGCTGAGCCGGGGGTACGCGCGCCGGAGGTGGCCGACGAACGCGGCTGGCGGTTGCGCCACCTGCCGGTGCTGCTGGCCGCCTCGGCGGTGTTGGGGGCGGTCGCGGCGGTGGTCGGCGGGCTGACCGGCGGCGGGGCCGCGGCGGCGGGCGCGGCGGCCGGGGTGGCGGTGACCGTGCTCAGCTACACCCTGACCACAGTGGTGCTGGCCTGGGCCGACGCGATCAACCCGCAGTTGGTGCTGCCGCTCGGGCTGGGCCTGTACATCGCCAAGTTCACCCTGCTGGGGGTGGTGATGGTGGCGGTGGCGTCGACCGGCTGGGACGGCCTGGTGCCGCTGTGTGTCGGCATCGCCGCCGGCGTGGCGGTCTGGACCGGAGTGCACATCTGGTGGCTGAGCAGCGGGAATTCCCGTCGACCGTGAACCGGGCGTCCCACATGGTGGACGGGTGGGCGACTGTCGGCGTGCGGTCATTCTCTCACTGGCCGAAGGGGAGTAGCGTGCCCCCAGACGATGGAGCCCGCCTGATGCCCACACAACGACGGTTGTGCGGGGGGTGAGGCACAGCCTCGTCTTCCCGACTGATATCGTTCGCCCCGTCATGGCTGGTGACCAAACCCCCCAACCCACCGGCGGTCCGGACGACGTTCCGACCGGCGCCGGTCAGGGCTGGACCGCGCTCTCGTACCTCATCGGGGGCATGCTCGTCTGGGGTTTCATCGGCTGGCTGGTCGACCAGTGGCTCGACTCCGGCGGCATCGCCACCGGGATCGGTGTCGTGCTCGGCATGGCCGGGGGGATCATCCTGGTCGTCCGTCGGCTCGGCACGCCTACTTAGGAAGGGACGCGGTGTTCGGACAGGCGAACGTCCTGGCAGCGGGCCAGGCGGCATTCCCACCCAGCGTGGAGGACTTCTACCTGCCCAGCATCCTGCCCTGGGGTGCGCACGACTCGTACTGGTTCACGAAGATCACGGCGATGGTCTGGGTCGCGGCCGGCATCCTGATCATCTTCTTCCTGGCGACCTACCGGAAGCCGCAGCTGGTCCCGACCAAGAAGCAGTGGCTCGCCGAGTCGATCTACGGCTTCGTCCGCAACAACATCGCGGTCGACATGCTCGGGCACCGGGGGGTGCGGTTCGCGCCGTACTTCACCACGCTCTTCTGCTTCGTCCTGCTGACCAACTTCTTCGCGATCGTGCCGCTGTTCCAGATCTCGCCGAACTCGCACATCGCCTTCCCGGCGATCCTCGCGGTGATCAGCTACGTGCTGTTCAACTACATCGGCATCCGGCAGCACGGCTTCGTGAAGTACTTCAAGAACTCTCTGGTTCCGCCGGCACCCTGGTTCATCCTGCCGCTGCTGATCCCGATCGAGCTCTTCTCGACCTTCATCGTCCGGCCGTTCTCGCTGGCCGTGCGTCTGTTCGCCAACATGTTCGCCGGGCACATGCTGCTGCTGGTCTTCACCCTCGGCGGCTTCGCGATGATCAGCGCCAACGCCTGGTTGGCGCCGGTCTCGGTGCTGTCCTGGGTGATGACCATCGCGCTCACCTTCCTCGAGTTCCTGGTCATCTGCCTGCAGGCCTACGTCTTCACCGTCCTCACCGCAAGCTACGTGCAGGGCGCGCTCGCCGACGAGCACTGATCCACCGGGCGGGGGCTCGCGAGCGAGCACTGGTCCACCGCATCAACCCGTTGTCGTCCCGCGTGAGAGTCACGCGAGATACCCAGGAGGAACCACACCCATGGACGCTAGCGTTCTCGCCGAGGTCACCGGCAGCACCGCCGCCATCGGCTACGGCCTCGCCGCCATCGGCCCGGGCATCGGCGTCGGCCTGGTCTTCGCCGCCTACATCCAGTCGACCGCCCGCCAGCCGGAGTCGTCCCGGATGACCCTGCCGTACGTCTGGATCGGCTTCGCCGTCATCGAGGCGCTCGCGCTGCTGGGCATCGCCTTCGGCTTCATCTGGGCCGGCTGACCCAGTCCCCGCAGACCAGGAGGTCATCCATGTACTTCCTCGCCGCTGAGGGTGGTGAGTCGACGCACAACCCGATCATCCCGATCTGGCAGGAGATCGTGGTCGGCAGCGTCGCCTTCGCCGTACTCTGCTTCGTCCTGATGAAGTTCGTCTTCCCCCGCATGGAACAGACGTTCCAGGCCCGGGTCGACGCGATCGAGGGCGGCATCAAGCGCGCCGAGGCCGCCCAGGCCGAGGCCAACCAGCTCCTCGAGCAGTACCGCGCGCAGCTCGCCGAGGCGCGTACCGACGCTGCCAAGATCCGGGACGACGCCCGGGCCGACGCGGAGGGCATCCGGCAGGACATCCTCGGCAAGGCGCGGGAGGAATCCGACCGGATCATCGCGGCCGGCAAGGAACAGCTCGCCGCGGAGCGGGCCACCATCGTGCGCGAGCTGCGTACCGAGGTGGGCACCATCGCGGTCGACCTGGCCAGCAAGATCGTCGGGGAGTCGCTGGCCGACGAGGCCCGCCGCAAGGGCACCGTCGACCGGTTCCTGAGCAACCTCGAGAGCACGGGGGCCCGCTGATGCAGGCCGCCAGCCGGGAGTCGTACGCGATCGCGGCCGAGCGCCTCGACGCGTACGTCCGCGGTGCGGAGCCGTCGGTGGTGGCCTCCACCGCCGACGACATCCTCGCCGTCGCCGCCCTGTTGCGGGGTGAGCCGCGGCTGCGCCGGGCGCTGTCCGACCCGGCCCGCAGCGGCGACGACCGTGCGGCGCTGCTCACCGGCATCCTGGCCGGCAAGATCGGCGCGGACGCGCTCGACCTGCTGTCCGGCCTGGTCGCCGGCCGTTGGTCGGCACCGTCGGAGCTGCTCGACGGCACCGAGCGGCTCGGGGTGGAGGCGCTGCTGGCCAGCGCCGACTCCGCCGGCGACCTCGGTGAGGTCGAGGACGAGCTGTTCCGTTTCGGCCAGGTGGTCACCGGTCAGTCCGCGCTCTCCGCGGCGCTGGCCGACCCGATCGCCCCGGCCGGGCAGCGGGCCGCGCTGGCCCGGGAACTGCTCGCCGGCAAGGCCCGTCCGGTCACCGTCCGCCTCGTCGAGGTGGCTCTCGGCGGGTTCGGGGGACGCTCCTTCACCGGGGCGCTCACCCGGCTGGTCGAGCTGGCCGCCGACCGGCGGGACCGCCAGGTCGCGTACGTGACCGTGGCTGCCCCGTTGAGTGAGGCCGACGAGCGACGGCTCGGTGCCCGCCTCTCCGCGATGTACGGTCGAGAGGTTTCCGTCAAGCAGACGGTCGACCCGGAGGTGCTCGGTGGGGTGAGCGTGCGGGTCGGTTCCGACCTGTACGACGGCACCGTCCTGCGCCGCCTCAACGAGACCCGCAACGCGCTCGTGCAGCGCTGACCAGCGGCCTCGCCGCCCTTTGATCGACGCCATTCGGACCGGTCGGTACTAGGTATCCCGGGCCCCTGAATTTTAAGGAAGCAGAGGATGGCCGAGCTGACCATCTCGACGGAGGAGATCCGCGGCGCCCTGGAGCGCTACGTCTCCTCCTACTCGACCGACGTCTCCCGCGAGGAGGTCGGCACCGTCGCCGACACCGGTGACGGCATCGCCCACGTCGAGGGCCTGCCCTCGACCATGACCAACGAACTCCTGGAGTTCGAGGACGGCACGCTCGGCGTGGCGTTGAACCTCGACGTGCGGGAGATCGGTGTCGTCGTTCTCGGTGACTCCGCCAAGCTGGAGGAGGGGCAGCGCGTCAAGCGCACCGGCCGGGTGCTCTCCGTCCCGGTCGGCGACGCCTTCCTCGGCCGCGTGGTCAACGCGCTCGGCCAGCCGATCGACGGCCTCGGCGACATCGCCGACGAGGGCTTCCGCGAGCTGGAGCTCCAGGCCCCGAACGTGATGTCCCGGCAGTCCGTCGACGAGCCGCTGCAGACCGGCATCAAGGCGATCGACGCCATGACCCCGATCGGTCGGGGCCAGCGGCAGCTGATCATCGGCGACCGGAAGACCGGCAAGACCACCGTCGCGCTGGACACCATCCTCAACCAGCGGGACAACTGGCGCTCCGGCGACCCGAAGAAGCAGGTCCGCTGCATCTACGTCGCCATCGGCCAGAAGGCCTCCACGATCGCCTCGATCAAGGGCATCCTGGAGGACGCGGGCGCGCTGGAATACACCACCATCGTGGCCTCCCCGGCGTCCGACCCGGCCGGCTTCAAGTACCTCGCCCCGTACACCGGCTCGTCCATCGGGCAGCACTGGATGTACGGCGGCAAGCACGTCCTGATCGTCTTCGACGACCTGAGCAAGCAGGCCGAGGCGTACCGGGCCGTGTCGCTGCTGCTGCGTCGCCCGCCGGGCCGTGAGGCGTACCCGGGTGACGTCTTCTACCTGCACTCCCGCCTGCTGGAGCGCTGCGCGAAGCTCTCCGACGCGCTGGGTGGCGGCTCGATGACCGGCCTGCCGATCATCGAGACGAAGGCCAACGACATCTCGGCCTTCATCCCGACCAACGTCATCTCGATCACCGACGGCCAGATCTTCCTGGAGTCCGACCTGTTCAACCAGGGCGTCCGGCCGGCCATCAACGTCGGCACCTCGGTCTCCCGGGTCGGTGGCGCCGCGCAGATGAAGCCGATGAAGAAGGTCTCCGGCTCGCTGCGGCTCAACCTGGCCCAGTTCCGTGAGCTGGAGGCGTTCGCCGCCTTCGCCTCCGACCTGGACAAGGCCTCGCAGGCCCAGCTGAACCGGGGTTCCCGGCTGGTCGAGCTGCTCAAGCAGCCGAACTACTCGCCGTACCCGGTGCAGGAGCAGGTCGTCTCGGTCTGGTCCGGCGTCGAGGGCAAGCTGGACGACGTCCCGGTCGGTGAGGTCCGTCGCTTCGAGTCGGAGTTCCTCCAGTACCTGCGGCACAAGCATGAGGGTGTGCTGGCCTCGATCGCCGGTGGCAAGTGGGGCGACGACATCGCGGCCTCGCTCGACTCGGCCATCGCCGAGTTCAAGCAGGTCTTCCTCGGCAAGGCCGACGAGCACCGAGTCAACGACGCGCCCGCCAAGCCGCTGGAGGGTGAGGCCGACCGCGAGACGGTCACCCGCTACGCCGGCGGCGACGCCGAGAAGCAGTAGGGCTGAGTCATGGCGGCCCAGGTACGCGTTCTTCGTCAACGGATCCGTTCGGCGAAGGGGATGAAGAAGATCACCAAGGCGATGGAGCTCGTGGCGACGAGCCGCATCGCCAAGGCCCAGGCCCGGGTGACGGCGTCCCTGCCGTACGCCCAGGCGATCACCGGCGTGCTCACGGCGTTGGCCTCGAACGCCCGGATCGACCACCCGCTGCTCACCCCGCGCGAGCGGGTGCGGCGGGCCGGCGTCCTGCTGGTCACCTCCGACCGGGGCCTGGCCGGTGGGTACAGCTCCAACGCGATCAGGACCGCCGAGTCGCTGATCGCCCGGCTCACCGCCGACGGCAAGGAGCCGGTGCTCTACGTCATCGGGCGCAAGGGCCTGACGTTCTACCGGTTCCGCAACCGGGAGATCGCGGCGAACTGGACCGGCTTCTCGGAGCAGCCCACCTTCGCCGACGCCCGTGAGGTGGGCGAGACGCTGATCGCGGCGTTCACCGCCGGTGCCGACGACACCGACGGTGACGCCGGGCCGGACGGCGTGCTCGGCATCGACGAGTTGCACATCGTCTACACCGAGTTCCACAGCCTGATGACGCAGAACCCGGTCACCAAGATCATCGGTCCGATGCAGGTCGAGGACCGGCCGCGCTCCGAGGGGCTGCTGCCGGCGTACGAGTTCGAGCCGGAGGCGGAGTCGCTGCTCGACGCGCTGTTGCCGAGGTACATCAACACGCGGATCTACGCGGCGTTGCTGGAGTCGGCGGCGAGCGAGTCGGCGGCCCGGCGGCGGGCGATGAAGAGCGCCACCGACAACGCCGAAGAGATGATCGAGAAGTACACGCGTGAGATGAACTCGGCCCGCCAGGCCGGGATCACCCAGGAGATCAGTGAGATCGTCGGCGGCGCGAACGCGCTGGCCGCGTCGGGAAGTGAAGTGTGATGACTGTATCCGCAGTTGCCGGGGGACCGGCAGAGACCAGGACGACCACCGGTCGCGTGGTTCGGGTCATCGGCCCGGTCGTCGACGCCGAGTTCCCGCGCGACGGCATGCCGGCCCTGTTCAACGCCCTGCACGTCGAGGTGAACCTCTCCGGTGGTGAGAAGACGCTGACCCTGGAGGTCGCCCAGCACCTGGGTGACAACCTGATCCGCGCCATCTCCATGCAGCCGACCGACGGCCTGGTCCGGGGTGCCGAGGTGGTCGACACCGGCTCCCCGATCACCGTCCCGGTGGGCGACGCCGTCAAGGGCCACGTCTTCAACGCCATCGGCGAGTGCCTCAACCTCACCGAGGGCGAGACGCTCGACGCGGACGACCGGTGGGGCATCCACCGCAAGGCCCCGGCCTTCGCGGACCTGGAGCCGAAGACCGAGATGCTGGAGACCGGCATCAAGGTCATCGACCTGCTCGCCCCGTACGTCAAGGGCGGCAAGATCGGCCTGTTCGGCGGCGCGGGCGTGGGCAAGACGGTGCTCATCCAGGAGATGATCACCCGGGTGGCCCGGAACTTCGGTGGCACCTCGGTCTTCGCCGGCGTGGGTGAGCGCACCCGTGAGGGCAACGACCTCATCGCCGAGATGACCGAGTCCGGCGTCATCGACAAGACCGCGCTGGTCTACGGCCAGATGGACGAGCCGCCGGGCACCCGGCTGCGGGTGGCGCTGTCGGCGCTGACCATGGCCGAGTACTTCCGGGACGTCAAGAAGCAGGAGGTGCTGCTCTTCATCGACAACATCTTCCGCTTCACCCAGGCCGGTTCCGAGGTCTCCACCCTGCTCGGCCGGATGCCGAGCGCGGTGGGTTACCAGCCGACCCTGGCCGACGAGATGGGCGAGCTCCAGGAGCGGATCACCTCCGTCCGGGGCCAGGCCATCACCTCGCTCCAGGCGATCTACGTGCCCGCCGACGACTACACCGACCCGGCGCCGGCCACCACGTTCGCCCACCTGGACGCGACCACCAACCTGGAGCGGTCGATCTCCGACAAGGGCATCTACCCGGCCGTGGACCCGCTGGCGTCCTCGTCCCGGATCCTCGCCCCGGAGTTCGTCGGCGAGGAGCACTTCACGGTGGCCACCGAGGTCAAGCGCATCCTCCAGCGCTACAAGGACCTCCAGGACATCATCGCGATCCTCGGCATCGAGGAGCTGTCCGAGGAGGACAAGCTCACCGTCGGCCGGGCCCGCCGGATCGAGCGTTTCCTCTCCCAGAACACCTACGCCGCCGAGCAGTTCACCGGTGTGCCGGGCTCGACGGTCGCGATCGCCGAGACCATCGAGGCGTTCAAGAAGATCAGCGAGGGTGAGTACGACCACTTCCCCGAGCAGGCCTTCTTCATGTGCGGTGGTCTGGAGGACCTGGAGCGCAAGGCGAAGGAGCTGATGTCGGAGGGCTGAGCCCCTCGACAGTCGTCCCACGAAGGCCACCCCGGCGCGAGCCGGGGTGGCCTTCGGCCGTTGTCGTGCCTGCTGGGGGCCGGTGTCCGGTTACCGGGCGCAGGACTGGTCGGGAGGCGGGGTACCGTTTCGAGAACGACTCTCGGGTTCGGGTGTCGACGCGATGCAACTTTTCGACCGGGTACGCCCGTCTCCTCTTCGTGGGCGTGACGAATCCTCGTGACGAGTCCCCGTGCGCGACGAATGGAGCTGCTGGTGGGCAAGGCCGGCAAGGGCGACAGGGACGGTAAGGGCGGCGGGGTCGGCAGGGCCGGCACGGTTGGTGAGACCGGCGCGGTCGGTAGGACCGGCAAGAGCGGCAGGCGCTCGATCTGGTCCGGGGTGCCCCGCTGGGCGCGCGTGTGCACCATCTTCGGGGTCGTGCTGCTGATGCTCAGCGGCGCGGTCCTGGTGGGCTACGAGACGCTGCTGTCGCGTTACGAGGGCTCGGTGGGCAAGGCCGACCTCTTCGGTGACAAGGCGGCCGGGGCGCAGGAGCGCAAGAGCAACGTCAAGGGCCCGTTGAACATCCTGCTGGTGGGGATCGACCCCCGGGACGCGAAGACCCCGCCGCTGGCCGACTCGATCATGGTGCTGCACGTGCCGGAGTCGCTGGAGCAGGCGTACATCTTCTCCGTTCCGCGCGACCTCTACGTCGACATCCCCAAGTTCGACAAGGCCGGCTACCGGGGCGGCTCCGGCAAGATCAACGCGGCGATGTCGTTCGGCAGCATCGTGGAGGGCAAGAACCCCAGCGCCCCGCAGGGCTTCGAACTGCTCGCCAAGACCGTGCAGAAGGCGACCGGGATCGAGCGGTTCGACGCCGGGGCGATCATCAACTTCACCGGCTTCCAGAAGATCGTCGACGCGATGGGCGGCGTCGACATGTACATCGAGCGTCAGGTCAAGTCCGAGCACCGGGAGCCGAACGGCAAGCACCGCAAGGGCAACCCGTACGGCGAGGGCTACATCGGGCCGCAGGCGGTCTACAAGAAGGGCAACCAGCACCTCAACGGCTGGCAGGCGCTGGACTACGTCCGGCAGCGCTACCCCCGCAACGGTGTTCCCGACGCCGACTACGGCCGGCAGCGCCACCAGCAGCAGTTCATCAAGGCGATGGTCAGCCAGGCGTTCAGCGCCGACGTGGTGACCAACCCGATCAAGCTGGACCGGGTGATCCGGGCCGCCGGTCAGTCGCTGACCTTCAACGGCCGGGGCAGCAGCGTGGTCGACTTCGCCATCGCGCTCAAGGGCATCCGCTCGGAGAACGTCGAGTTGATCAAGCTGCCGGGGGAGGGGATCGGCACCGGCAACGGCTACCGGGGCGAGCGGCTGCTGCCCGTCGCCGACGACTTCTTCACCGCCCTCGGCAACGAGAAGTTGGACGCCTTCCTGCTGGAGCACCCGGAGTTCCGTAACAAGACCAAGTGATCCGCCAGATGCCGACGCCACCACCCGGCCAGCCGACACGCCGGGTGGTGGCGTACGTCTCGGCACCCGCGTTGGGTAGGTCACCATGCTCCGACTAGACTTTCGACAATCCGCCGCCGCAGCAAGGAGACAGCGTGGCACAGCAGCTTCACGTCGACCTCGTAGCCGTCGAGGAGAAGGTCTGGTCCGGCGAGGCCGAGATGGTCGTCGCCCGCACGACCGAGGGCGAGCTGGGTGTGCTGCCGGGGCACGCGCCGCTGCTCGGCCAGCTCGCCGAGCCCAGCCAGATCCGGATCAAGCAGGCCGGCGGCCAGCAGGTCGCCTACGACATCACCGGCGGATTCCTGTCGGTCGGCGCGGAGAGCGTGACAGTGCTCGCCGAGAGCGCCACCCCGGCCACTCCGGCCCGCTGAGCCCACCCGCCGATGGAGATCGTCGAAGGGATCGCAATCGGCATCGCGGTGATCCTGGTCGCGGTCCTGATCCTCTTCGTGCGGCGGGCACTGGTCACCCGTAGCGGCGGCATCATCCGGTTGAGCGTCCGGGTCACCACCGTGTTGGACGGTCGGGGCTGGTCCCCGGGCTTCGCCCGCTTCGTCGGCGACCAACTGCGGTGGTACCGGATGTTCAGCTTCGCCCTCCGGCCCAAGCGGGTGCTCTCCCGCAAGGAGCTGGTGGTGGAACGACGGCGTCTCCCCGAGGGGCAGGAACGGCTCTCCATGCCGTCCGACTGGGTGATCCTGCGCTGTACCAGTCAACACGCGCCGGTCGAGATCGCCATGGCCCGCTCCACGGTGACCGGATTCTCCTCCTGGCTCGAGGCCGCCCCGCCCGGGGCGGCCTCGCCACGTATGGCGTCCCAGGACTGGCCCGCCGCCTGACCCGGGCCGGCCATCGGGATCGCGCCCGGCCAGGTGCGCCGGGACCGGGGGGCTGTGCACCGCCGGGACCGTCGATGCCCGCCGCCTGACCGGTGGTCCTACGGTTGCGTGGCGGCGACCAGCTCGACCTCGTACCCCTGCTCGTCGGTGAGGTAGCCGGCGTAGCTGTCCGGGCCACCGGCGTGCGGGTGACGGTCGGCGAAGAGCAGCGTCCAGCCGTGGGCCGGTGCGGCAGCCACCAGCCGGTCCACCCTGTCCGGCGGACCGGCGTGGAACGCCAGGTGGTTGAGGCCCGGGGCGAGCCGGTCGTGGATCCGCCCCGACAGCGCCGGGGACTCCTCCATGACCAGGTACGTCGGGCCGTGCCGCCAGGACCGACCGGCCGGCCAGTCCTGGTACGGCGTCCAGCCGAGCGCACCGAGCAGCCAGCCCCAGCTCCGCTGCGCGGCGGCCAGGTCGGGCACCCAGACCTCGACGTGGTGCAGCCCGCCCGTGCTCAGCGCTTGCCGCCCGGCACCCATAGCACATCGCCGCCCGGATTGGCCGTTCTTGACAGGATGAACAGCAGGTCGGAGAGGCGGTTGAGATACTTTGCCGGAAGGGAGCTGGTGCGATCCGGATCGTGGGCGACCAGGGCCCAGGCCGTCCGTTCGGCGCGCCGGGCGATCGTCCGTGCCACGTGCAGCAGTGCCGCGCCTGCGGTGCCGCCGGGGAGGATGAAGGAGTCGAGCTTGCCCAGTCGCCCGTTGTACTCGTCGCACCAGCCTTCGAGGCGTTCGACGTACTCCTCGGTGACCCGCAGCGGCGGGTACGCCGGGTCCGGCTCGACGGGGGTGGCCAGGTCGGCGCCGACGTCGAACAAATCGTTCTGGATCGACTCCAGCACGGCCCGCAGCCCGTCGTCGAGCTGCCCCAGGGCGAGCGCCACGCCGAGCGCGGCGTTGCACTCGTCGACATCCGCGTACGCGGCGATCCGGGGATCGGTCTTCGGCACCTGCTCGTTGTTGCTCAGCCTGGTCATGCCGGCGTCGCCGGCCTTGGTGTAGATGCGCGTGAGGTGGACGGCCATGACGCACAGCCTACGGATACCGGACCTGACGATCCCGGCCCGGCCGGCCCCGACCGGGTGGCCGGCGGGGGTGGGGCCGGGTGACGCCGGTGACCCGGCGGTCGACGACGTCGAGGTGATCCGGGTCGGCGGGGACGCCCGGCTGGCCGGCACGGTGCACGTCGTCGGGGCGAAGAACTCGGCGTTGAAGCTGATGGCGGCGGCGCTGCTGGCACCGGGACGGACGGTCATCACGAACGTCCCCCGGATCACCGACATCGCCATCATGGGCGAGGTGCTGCGCCGGCTCGGCTGCCTGGTGCGGTTCGAGGCGGACGACCCGGTGGACCCGATGGTCGGCCACGGCGGGCAGGCCCGGTCCCGGTCGGTCGTCATCGACGTACCCGAACAGCCCGGTGCGGACGCCGACTACGACCTGGTACGGCGGCTGCGGGCGTCGATCTGCGTGCTGGGCCCGTTGCTGGCCCGCCGGGGGTACGTGCGGGTGGCGCATCCGGGCGGGGACGCGATCGGTTCCCGGGGCCTGGACATGCACATCGCCGGCCTGGCCCGGATGGGTGCGGACGTCTCCGGTGAGCACGGTTTCGTCATCGCCGCCGCCCCGGACGGCCTGCGGGGTGCCGAGATCATGCTGGACTTCCCCAGCGTGGGGGCCACCGAGAACCTGGTGATGGCGGCGGTACTGGCCCGGGGCGTCACCGTGATCGACAACGCGGCCCGGGAGCCGGAGATCGTCGACCTCTGCACCATGCTCAACCGGATGGGCGCCCGGATCTCCGGCTGCGGCAGCTCCACCCTGCGTATCGCCGGGGTGCCTGCGCTGCACCCGGTGCGCCACGCCACGGTGGGGGACCGGATCGTGGCTGGCACCTGGGCGTTCGGTGCGGCGATGACCCGGGGGGACGTGACGGTCACCGGGATCGACCCGGCCTGTCTGGAGGTCGCGCTGGACAAGTTGGTGTCGGCCGGCGCGCTGGTGGAGACCCGGGGCGACGCCTTCCGGGTACGCGCCGACGACCGGCCCACCGCCGTCGACGTGGTCACCCTGCCCTACCCAGGTTTCGCCACCGATCTGCTGCCGATGGCGATCGGGCTGGCGGCGGTCAGCGACGGGGCGTCGCTGATCACCGAGAACATCTTCGACGGCCGGTTCATGTTCGCCAACGAGATGACCCGGCTCGGCGCCGACATCAAGACCGACGGCCACCACGCGGTGGTACGGGGTCGGGACCGGCTCTCCGGTGCCCCCGTACGCGCCACCGACATCCGGGCCGGTGCCGGGCTGATCATCGCCGGGCTCTGCGCGGACGGCGTCACCGAGGTCTCGCACGTGCACCACGTGGACCGGGGCTATCCGGACTTCGTGGCCGACCTGCGGGCGCTCGGCGTGAAGGTGGAACGCGGCACCGCCCCGGAGGCCCCGGAGCTGACCATCTGACCCCGCGCCACCTGACCCCGCGCCACCTGACCCCGCGCCACCTGACCCCGCGCCACCTGACCCTGCGCCATCTGACCCGCGCTGACCTGACCCGCGCTGACCTGCCGCCCGAGCTCGCCCGGCCCGGGTCGGGGGCTTAGCGGTCGTTCAGGCTCGCCGACTAGGGTGCTGGCAGACACTCAATCGCAGCGAGGGAGAAGCAGATGGCGGGTCGACTCGCGGTCGTCGGAGCCGGGCTGATGGGTTCCGGCATCGCCCAGGTGGCGGCGCAGGCCGGGTGGCAGGTGACCCTGCGGGACGTGGACGACGCGGCCACCACCCGAGGGCTGGACGGCATCCGGAAGTCGCTGGCGAAGTTCGCCGAGAAGGGCAAGATCGACCCGTCCGAGGTCGAGGCGACCCTGGCCCGGATCACCCCGACCACCGAGCTGGAGGCGGCGGCCGACGCGGACATCGTGGTGGAGGCGGTCTTCGAGAAGATCGAAATCAAGCACGAGGTGTTCCGTGCGTTGGACAAGATCTGCAAGTCCGACGCGGTGCTCGCGACCAACACCTCGGCCATTCCGGTGACCCAGATCGCCACGGCCACCGAGCGGCCGGAGTCGGTGGTGGGCACCCACTTCTTCTCCCCGGTGCCGATGATGAAGCTCTGCGAGCTGGTCCGTGGCTACAAGACCAGCGATGCGACGCTCGCCACGGCGAAGGCGTTCGCCGAGGAGATCGGCAAGACGGTGGTGGTGGTCAACCGGGACATCGCCGGTTTCGTCACCACCCGGCTGATCTGCGCGCTGGCCATGGAGGCGGTCAAGCTGGTCGAGTCCGGGGTGATGTCGGCCGAGGACCTGGACACCGCCTGCAAGCTGGGCTTCGGTCACGCCATGGGCCCGCTGGCCACGGTCGACCTGACCGGCGTGGACGTCCTGCTGAACGCCACGAAGAACATCTACACCGATACCGCCGACGAGAAGTTCTTCCCGCCGGAGCTGCTCCAGCGGATGGCCACCGCCGGGGACCTGGGCCGCAAGACCGGCCAGGGCTTCTACTCCTACTGATCCCGGGACGCACGGTCGCCGATACTGCGGTCTCCCCTCGACGGACACCGCAGTATCGGCACAACCGCGTCGATCACGCCGGGCCGGGGTGGCGGATCAGCCGTCGCGCTTGGTGGTCCAGCGGAAGGTGGTCAGGCAGAGGACCAGGCCGATCACACACCATAGGGCGAGGACCAGGGCGACCCGGCCCAGCTCGAAGGAACCGCCGGGTTCCTGGGCGCCGAAGCTCTCCGGCAGGAACACCGCGCGCAGGCCCTGGCACATCCACTTCAGCGGGAAGAGCGCGGCCACCTGCTGCATCCAGGTGGGCAGGTCGGTGAAGACGAAGAACACCCCGGAGATGAACTGGAGCACCAGGGAGACCGGGGTTACCACGGCGGAGCCGCTGCGTGCGGTGCGGGCCAGCGACGAGATGGCGATGCCGCACAGGGTGCAGGCGGTCACCCCGAGCACGGCGACCCAGCCGAAGGTGAACCACTTGGCGGCGGTGGCCGGCAGGTCGAGGTCGAACAGCGCCACGGCGACGGCCAGCAGCAGCGCGGTCTCGGCGACGCCGATCGCCACCACCATGATCACTTTGCCGGCGAACCAGACCCACTTGGGCATCGGGGTGCCGCGGTAGCGCTTGAGCACGCCCCGGTCCCGTTCGATCGGGATCCAGATGCCGAGGTTCTGGAAGCTCACCGTCATCAGGCCGGTCGCGATCATGCCGGTGATGAAGTACTGGGTGAACTTCACCCCGCCGCCGATCGTCCCGTCGAAGATCGACGCGAAGATCAGGATCATGATGATCGGGAAGCCCATCGTGAACACGACGGACTCCCGGCTGCGCAGGAACTGGGTGATCTCCAACCGGCCCTGGCGCAGGGCGAGTGCGCCCGGCCCGAGCCGTCGACTGCCGGCGGCGACCGGGTTCCCCGGCCTGGTGGTGGTCGTCATCAGTGTCCGATCATGCTCAGATAGACGTCTTCCAGGGTCGGCCGGGTCACGGTCAGGCCGGGCACCTCGCCACCGAAACGCGCGGCCAGCTCCGCCACCAGCGCCGTCGGCGTCGCGCTCTGCGCCGTCTCCGGCGTCCCGTCCGGCGTACGCCAGGAGACCGTCGCCAGGGCGTCCTGGCGGTTGCCGAGCAGGTTCGGCGGGGCCACCTCGATCACCCGGCCGGCGGCGATCACCCCGACCCGGTCGGCGAGCGACTCGGCCTCGTCCAGGTAGTGGGTGGTGAGCACGATGGTGGTGCCGGCGGCGGCGAGGTCCCGGATCAGTTCCCAGAACTCGCGTCGCGCCTCCGGGTCGAAACCTGTGGTGGGTTCGTCGAGGAAGAGCAGCTCGGGGCGGCCGATGATGCCCAGCGCCACGTCGAGCCGTCGCTTCTGCCCGCCGGAGAGGGTGTGCGTGCGGGCGTTGGCCTTGGCACCCAGCCCCACCCGCTCGACGACCCTGTCCGGGTCGTCCGCCTCGGGATAGAAGCCGGAGAAGTGCCGCACCACCTCGGCCACGGTCAGCTCGTCGAACTCGCCGGTGCCCTGGAGCACGATGCCGACCCGGGAACGCCAGTCGGCCGCCCCGCGTCGGGGCGTGCGCGACGATCCCCGCGATCCCCGCGGTCTCGACCCGAGGACGAGCCCGGGATCGCTGCCGAGCACGCTCACCTCACCGGCGTCGCGCTGCCGGTAGCCCTCCAGGATCTCCACCGTGGTCGTCTTGCCCGCGCCGTTGGGGCCGAGCAGGGCGAACACCTCGCCCCGGCGGACGTCGAGGTCCACCCCCGCCACCGCGACGTTGTCGCCGTACGCCTTGCGCAGTCCCCGTACGGAGATCGCGAGCTCGTCTTCCATGGCGTCCAGTGTGCGACCAGGCCGCCCGGCGCGGCGGTCCGGGGTCTCCGGTGCCGGTCGGGGCACATCAAGGCGGCCCGCTCGCGCCGGGTGCGGGCCGGTGGGGTGCTGCCCGGCCGGGGGCGTGGCCGGCCAGGGCGTGGCCGGCCGGGCCAGGGGATGTCCGGCGGTGCGAGGGATATCCGGCGGTGCGAGGGATATCCGGCGGTGCCGGGCGATTCGGCGGTGCCGGGCGATTCGGCGGTGCCGGGCATGGTCGCCGGTGCCGGTGCCGGTGCCGGTGCCGGTGCCGGGACCTGGACCTGGACCTGGACCGGGGCCGGGGCCGGGGCCGGGGCGTGTGGCCCCGGCCCCGATGGCGGCCGGTCAGCGGCGCTGGTAGGTCATGCAGTCGGCCAGGTCGTTGTCGGGGCCGACGGTGATCGCCGGGGCGCGGCACTCCAGCTCGGCGTTGTGCTGGCAGTCGGCCCGGCTGCACGCGCCGACCTGGGCGATCAGCCGGTCGAGGCCGCCACGTACCGGCAGCTCCACGAAGGTGTGGCAGTGGGCATGGTCGGTGCTGCCGATGGTGATGGCGAACGCGTGGCAGTCGTTGGTGTGGTTGTAGGCGCAGGACGAGGCCGCGCACTCCTGAACCCGGGGCATTTCCAGCGCTGCGGTCATGACAACCTCACTTTCGGTAGATATGCCACAAATGATAGGCATCGTTCCGGCAGGCGCGAGCCGTTCCACCACTGATCCCCCCGTAGGAAGCCCATCCCGTGGCCCCCTCCCCTCACCCCGACGCCCCCGCCCGTCCTGCCCGCCTCGCCCTTCCGCCCCGCCCTTTTGCCCGGTGATCAAGAGAATTGCGGCAGGGAGAGCGCTCTCGATGACGCAAACCTCTTGATCACCGGGGCGGGGCCGGCGGGGCGGCTCGGCGGGGCGGCTCGGCGGGGCGGGGCCGGCGGGGGCCGGCTGGGTGGGTCGGGGTGGGTGGGGCCGGGTGGGCGGGTGTGCGGTCGGCCGGTTGTGGGCGTTGCATCTGGTCTGGATGTCCGGTTCGGTTCGGTGCGGTCGGGGCGTCACCGGTGTCCGGTGTGGGGGCGACCGGGCGGGGGTGTCCCGTGACCGGCGGCACCCCCGCGGCGGAATGCTGGCCGGCCAGCGGTCGTTACACCCTCTGTACGACCGCAGCAGCACCCCGCCCGGCCAGCCCGGAAGGGGGTGGGCGCCCCGGAATGATGCGGGGCCCCCGGTCGTTACATCTGGTTCCGGTGTGGGCGGCAGGGCCCGCCGGAGACCGACGACTTCTCCCTCATGAGCGCCTCGTCGTGGTGCTTACGCCCCCTCCACCGGTTCTGCCGGTGTTCCGGTCCCCCGACCGGTCGGGTGGCGTCGACCCCCTCGAAGGAGCATCCCCCATGAAGACCACCATTCTGCGTAAGAGTGTTCTCGGTATCGCCGGTCTGGCCGTCGCCGGTGGTCTGGCCGCCGGCCCGCTGAACCACGGCACTGCCGAGTCGACCGCCACCGACCACACCGTGGCCGTGGTGCAGGCCGACAAGCCGGCCGTGGACAAGGCCAAGCTGATCCCGAACGGTGTGCAGGGCGAGCAGTCCCGCATCGACCTGGGCGACGAGCAGACCGGCAACGTCAAGGCGATCATCGCGGCGACGAAGAAGGCCGGCATGGACGAGCGGGCCGCGGTCGTGTCCATCGCGACCAGCCTGCAGGAGTCGAAGCTGGAGAACCTGGGCCACCTCGGCGACCGCAACGACCACGACTCGCAGGGCCTGTTCCAGCAGCGCCCGTCCAGCGGCTGGGGCACCGTCGAGCAGATCACCGACCCCGAGTACGCCACCCTGGCGTTCCTCAAGGGCCTCAAGCAGGTCGACGGCTGGCAGGACATGCCCCTGACCAAGGCCGCCCAGACGGTGCAGGTGTCGGCGTACCCCGACCACTACGCCCAGTGGGAGCAGCAGGCCGCCGACCTCGTCGCCCAGCACTGGAACAGCTGACCCGCGTACGACACGATGGCCGGCACCCCACGCGGGGTGCCGGCCATCGGCGTGTGCGGCGGCGGGTCAGACCCGGTAGCCGGCGGCGCGGGCCGCCTCGCGGTCCCGGCGGCGTTCCCGGCGTCGCCGCAGGAACCAGACCACGAACGCCACCATGCCCAGCAGGAAGGCCAGCACCAGCACCGGCAGGATGATCGCCACCAGGGACATCAGCACGCTGGTCGCGTCTTCGGCGGTGCTGGCCACCGGTGCGCCGAAGCCCGCCGTGGTCGCGTTGACCACCGGCCTTGCCGCCGCTTTGAACAGGTGTACGCCGAGCGCGATGGCGACCCCGGCGGCCACCGGCACCCACTGGTGGGACGAGAAGAACCCGCCCGGGTCGCTGACCGTCACCGTCTCGGAGCCCGAACCGGCGCCGAAGGCGAGCCCGCCGGCGGTGGGCCGGACCACCGTCTGCACGACGTCGTTGACGTGGTCGACCACGGGCACCTTGTCGGCGACGACCTCGACCGCGAGCAGTGCGGCGAGGATCGCCAGTACCCACCCGTTGCCCAGCCACTGCCAGCCGCTGGGCAGGTCGATCAGGCTGGTGTAGCGGGCGAGCAGACCCATGGTGAGCAGGGGGATGTAGGCGTTGAGGCCCGCCGAGGCGGCGAGACCGGTACCGGTGAGGACTTCGAGCACCATCTCAGCATCGCACCGGCACGCCAGTGCCGCGCGACGGTGACCGGCCGGTCCTCGGCTACCCTCGTCGGGTGCGTCTGGTGATTGCGAAGTGCTCGGTGGACTACGTCGGACGGCTCTCGGCGCATCTGCCGCTGGCCACCCGCCTGCTCATGGTCAAGGCGGACGGGTCGGTGTCGATCCACGCCGACGACCGGGCGTACAAGCCGTTGAACTGGATGAGCCCACCCTGTCGGTTGGAGGAGGCCCCCGGCGTGTGGCGGGTGGTCAACAAGGCCGGCGAGGAGTTGCGGATCACCCTGGCGGAGATTTTCCAGGACACCTCCTACGAGCTGGGCGTCGACCCGGGGCTGCGCAAGGACGGCGTCGAGGCGCACCTGCAGGAGTTGCTGGCCGCCAACCCGGAGACGCTGGGGGAGGGCTTCACCCTGGTCCGGCGGGAGTACATGACCGCGATCGGCCCGGTCGACCTGCTCTGCCGGGACGCCAACTCCGGCGCGGTCGCCGTCGAGGTGAAGCGGCGTGGCGACATCGACGGCGTCGAGCAGCTCACCCGCTACCTCGAACTGATGAACCGGGACCCGCTGCTCGCCCCGGTGGCCGGTGTCTTCGCCGCTCAGGAGATCAAACCGCAGGCCCGGGTCCTCGCCACCGACCGGGGCATCCGCTGCGTGGTCGTCGACTACGACCGGCTGCGGGGCATCGTGCGCGACGAGCTGACCCTGTTCTGACCGCAGGCGTCGGCGCGCTGCGGGCACCACCGCCCCGCCGGGCACGCGGCCCGGCGGCCAGCACCGACGCACCCCGCGCGGTCCGGCACCGCCCGTGCGGCCGGCGTCGCGCTGTGCGGCCTGCTTTGTGCGGCCCGGCACCGCCTGTGCGGCTGGTGTTGCGCTGTGCGGCCCGGCACCGCCCGTGCGGTCGGTCAGCGGCGGCCGTAGAGCGCCTTGGCGACCTTGACGAGGCGGGCCACGTCGGTCGGGGTCCGCTCGAAGGTCATCGAGGGCAGCAACGACCGGGCCCGCCGTCGGGTGACCGACTTGGCCCGCCCGAACTCGCGCAGCCCGTCCTCGCCGTGGATCCGGCCGAAGCCCGAGTCGCCCACCCCGCCGAACGGCAGCGTGGACATCCCGGCGAAGGTGAGCGCCGAGTTGACCGACGCCATCCCCGACCGCAGCCGCCGGGCGATCGCCACCGCGTCGCGCCGACCGAACACCGAACCCCCCAGCCCGTACGGCAGGGCGTTGGCCCGGCGTACGGCCTCGTCGGCGTCGGCGACCCGGCTGATGGTCACGGTCGGGCCGAACGTCTCCTCGCGGATGGCCGAGGCGGACTCGGGGACGTCCACCAGCACCGTCGGATGCACGTACGGCGGCTGGACGGCGGCGGGGCCACCCAGCACCGCCCGCCCCCCGGCGGCGATGGCCTCGTCGATGTGCCGGCGGATCACGTCGAGCTGGCTCGGCATGGTGATCGGGCCGAGGTCGGCGGAGTCCGCGCCGACGGTCAGCCGTTCGGCGCGGGCGACCACCCGGGCGACGAACTCGTCGTAGACCGGTGCCACCGCGTAGACCCGTTCGATGCCGATGCAGGTCTGGCCGGCGTTGGTGAGCGCGCCCCAGACGCAGGCGTCGGCGGCGGCGTCCAGGTCGGCGTCGGCGTCCACGATCATTGCGTCCTTGCCACCGGCCTCCAGCAGCACCGGGGTCAGCGACTCGGCGCAGGCCGCCATCACCGCACGGGCGGTCGCCGTGGAGCCGGTGAAGGCCACCTTGTCGACGCCCGAGCGGCACAGTGCCGCGCCGACGTCGCCCAGGCCGTGCACCGCCGTGAACACCGGCTGCTCCGGCACCACCTCGGCGAACGCGTCGACCAGCCACTGCCCGGCCACCGGGGTGTACTCGCTGGGCTTGAGGACCACCGCGTTGCCGGCGGCCAGCGCGTACGCGGCGGAGCCGACCGGGGTGAAGACCGGGTAGTTCCACGGGCCGATCACCCCGACCACGCCGTGCGGCTGGTATTCCAGGTGGCCGGAGAACTCGGCCAGGATCAACCGGGACCGGACCCGGCGCGGCCCCAGCACCCGGCGGGCGTTGCGGGCCGCCCAGTCGATGTGCTCGATGGCGGTGAGGATCTCGACGACCGCGTCACCGACCGGTTTGCCGCCCTCGACGTGGAGCAGTTCGGCCAGTTCCTCGATCCGCTGGGCGAGCAGGGCCCGCCAGCGTAGCAGGCGCGTCCGGCGGCCGTCGAAGCCGAGCCCGGCCCACCACTGCCCGGCCGTGCGGGCGCGGTCGACCGCGCGCTGCACCTCCTCGGCGGTGGCGACCGGCAGCCTGCCGGCTTCCGCGCCGGTGGCCGGGCTGGTCGAAATCAACTGACCATCGCTGATTACCGGGGCACCCGGGACCTGTACAGCCGTCATGGCGGAAGTCTAGACCCGGAAGCTACCGGCTGGTAGTTGTGAGTGCTGCTCGTCTATTGCTTCCGCCGCCGCCTGTTCGGTGGACGGTCGATGTCCGCCAGGGGTCGCGGAGGTGGCCGGGCGGGTGGTGAGCTGGTCACGCGGAGCTGGCAGGCTGGGCGCGAGGCGACGGCGGATGGGGAGCTGACTGTCCATGCAGGATCATCCGGAACTGATGCCGCTGTTGACGGTTGCCGGCGGGCCGATGCGGGGGGCGAGTTTCCGCGTCCGGCCCCGACCGCAGGTGATCGGCCGGGCGCCGGACGTCGACATCCCGGTGGCGGACGCGCACCTGAGCCGGCGGCACGCCGAGGTGCGGCTGACCGGGGACGGGGTGGTCCTGGTCGACCTGGGGTCGACCAATGGCACCTGGCTCAACGACCGGCGGATCACCGACGCCGAGCCGCTCACCGACGGCGACGTGATCCGGCTGGGCCGTACCGAGCTGCGCTACTTCGACCCCGGGCTGGCCACCACCGACCCGGTCGGCCTGAGCTTCACCGGGGGCATCGGCGGCCGTCGGGACCACCGGCCCACGCTGCCGCTGCCGCCGCGTGCCCCCGGCCCGGCCGACGCCGTGGCCGGTCGCCCCGTCGCGGCGGTACGTGGCGTCGACACCTGACCGCGGTGACACGGTCGACCGCCGGGCTTCCGCCGCCGGGCCGGCCTGACCGGTTGCCGCCTCGGGTTCGATAGCGCTACCCCGGCCGGTGCGACGGTGCGGCCCTGGCTGGTGCGGCGGCCCGGACTGGTGCGACGGCCCTGACCGGTTCGGCGGCGCGGCCCTGGCTGGTGCGACGGCACTGACCAATGCGGCGGCGCGGCCCGATGGGTTCGACGACGCGGCCCCGATGGGTTCGACGACGCGGCCCGACCGGTGCGGCGGGGCGGCCCCGGCCGGGTGCGGGAAATCTCCCAGGGCGTCGCGACGGCGCACCGCCGCGTGGCACACTCCGACGGATAACCTTAGCGTTCGTTCATGTGCGCAGCGTCCGTCCGTGTCGGCGGCGGCGGAGTCAACCAGGGGAGGCCGGTCGTGGCGCGGGAGTTCACCAGGGTGGGCGTGGTCGGTCTGGGCACCATGGGTGCCGGCATCGTCGAGGTGTTCGCCCGCAACGGTGTCGACGTGGTCGCGGTGGAGGTCTCCGAGCCGGCCCTGGCGCGGGGGCGGGCCACCCTCGCGCGGTCGACCGACCGGGCGGTGGCCAAGGGCAAGCTGGCCGAGACCGACCGGGACGCCCTGCACTCCCGGGTCGACTTCCAGGTCGGGCTGGAGGCGCTGCGCGCGGTGGACCTGGTGGTCGAGGCGGTGCCCGAACACCTCGACCTGAAGCGACGGCTCTTCGCCGAGCTGGACCGGATCTGCCGGCCCGACACCATCCTGGCCACCAACACCTCCTCGCTGAGCGTTACCGACATCGCGGTCGCCACCGACCGGCCCCAACAGGTCGTCGGCCTGCACTTCTTCAATCCGGCGCCGGTGATGAAGCTGGTCGAGGTGGTTCGTACGGTGGTCACCGCCGCCGACGTGGTCGACGACGTCGAGGCGCTCTGCGCCCGGCTCGGCAAGGTCGACGTCACGATCAGCGACCGGGCCGGCTTCATCGCCAACGCCCTGCTGTTCGGCTACCTCAACCAGGCGGTCGGCATGGTCGAGGCCCGGTACGCCACCCGGGAGGACATCGACCTCGCGATGAAGCTCGGTTGCGGCCTGCCGATGGGCCCGCTCGCCCTGCTGGACCTGATCGGCCTGGACACCGCGTACGAGATCCTCAACACCATGTACCGGCACGGCGGGCGGGACCGGCGGCATGCCCCGACACCGCTGATCAGGCAGATGGTCACCGCCGGGTTGCTCGGGCGCAAGTCCGGACGCGGCTTCTACACCTATGACAAACCGGGCTCTGCGAAGGTCGTACCCGACGGGCAGACGCCGGCCCCGACGCGGACGGTGCCCGACAGCGCGCCGGTGACCACGGTCGGCGTGGTCGGGGCTGGGGCGCTGGCGGCCGGCCTCGTCGAGGTCTTCGCCCGGGCCGGCTACCCGGTGCTCTCGGTGGACGGCGACACCGGCTCGTCGGCCGGGATCTCCGACGCGGTCCGGACCGCGCTCGACGAGGACGTGGCCCGGGGCGCGCTCGACGCGGCCGACCACGAGGCGACCCTGGCCCGGATCACCTGGTCGGCCACCCTGGAACAGCTCGCCGACGTCGACCTGGTGGTCGAGGCGGTGGCCGAGGAGTCGAGCGTCAAACAGGCCCTGTTCGCCCGCCTCGACGAGGTCTGCAAGCCGGGCGTGCTGCTCGCCACCACCACCTCGTCGCTGCCGGTGATCGAGGTGGCGATGGCCACCCAGCGTCCGGCCGACGTGCTCGGCCTGCACTTCCCCGACCCGGCGGCGAGGCGACCGCTCGTCGAGGTGGTACGCACCATCCGTACCTCGGCGGAGGCCACCGCCACCGCCACGGCGGTCTGCGCCGCGCTCGGCCGGACCACGGTGGTCTGTGGCGACCGGGCCGGCTTCGTGGTCGACGCGCTGCTCCTGCCCTACCTGAACGACGCGGTGCGGATGCTGGAGGCGGGCTACGCCTCCGTCGACGACATCGACCACGCGATGAAGCTCGGCTGTGGTTACCCGACGGGCCCGTTCGAGGTGCTCGACGCGATCGGCCTGGACGTGGCGCTGGCGGGCCAGCGGGCGGTGTACCGGGAGCAGCGCGAGCCGGGCCTCGCCCCCGCGCCGCTGCTGGAACACCTGGTCACCGCCGGTTACCTGGGTCACCGGTCCGGCCGGGGCTTCCGGGACCACTCCGGGCGCTGACCGGGGCGACGGTCGGCCACCCACCGCTGATCCGGGCCGCCGCACCGCTGTCGGGCCGGGCGGCGTACCTCACCGCGCAGCAGCCCGGGAACTGACCGTAACCTTGGCAAGGTGAGCCCCCGTCGCAACCGTCCCCGCCGCGAGGACACCACCCAGTTGGACGCCGACCGGGCCCGCCACGGCGTGGAATCGGTGCAGCAGTGGCGCGACGGCGAGTGGCAGGTACGCGGGATCAGCGGCGGGGCGTCGGTCAAGACGTACCGCTGCCCCGGATGTGACCAGGAGATCCGACCCGGGGTGGCGCACCTGGTGGCCTGGCCGGCCGACGGCGCGGGCGACCTGACCGACCGGCGGCACTGGCACAGCGGCTGTTGGCGGGCCCGGGACCGGCGGGGGCCCAACCTGCTGCGCGGCCGGGGCGCACCCCGCTACGGCTGACCGGCCCGGCCGACGGGCGCTGCCCGCCGGCCGGCGGATTCCCGGTGGGCGGCGGCCGGTGGGGCCGGTCGGGCGATCCTGGTCACCCCGGTTGCGCCCCGGGCGCGCGGCGGCGACGACTTCGCGGCAGACTTGGGCGGTGAGCACACCGATCCGCGCGTCGTCGATCCTGCCCGGCCACCGGGAGGACATCGAGCTGCACACCGCCGACGGCCTGCGCCTCGTCGGCGAGCTGGCCCGCCCGGCCGACCGGGACCCGGTGGGCACCCTGGTCTGTCTGCACCCGCTGCCCACCCACGGCGGGATGATGGACAGCCACGTCTTCCGTAAGGCGGCCTGGCGGTTGCCCGCCCTGGCCGACCTGGCGGTGCTCCGGTTCAACACCAGGGGCACCAGCAGCGTCCGGGGCACCAGCGAGGGGGCCTTCGACAACGCGGTGGGCGAGCGCTTCGACGTCGCCGCCGCGATCGAGTACGCCGAGTTCCACGAGCTGCCGAACGTCTGGCTGGTGGGCTGGTCGTTCGGCACCGACCTGACCCTCAAGTACGGCTGCGACCCGGCGGTGGCCGGGGCGATCCTGCTCTCCCCGCCGTTGCGTTTCTCGAACCCTGCGGACCTGGCCGTCTGGGCGGAGTCGGGCCGGCCACTGACCGCGCTGGTGCCCGAGTTCGACGACTACCTGCGCCCCGACGAGGCTCGGGAACGCTTCGCGGCGGTGCCGCAGGCCGAGGTGGTCGGGGTGCCCGGGGCCAAGCACCTCTGGGTGGGCGACGCCGAGCGGGTGCTGGACGAGATCGTCCGGCGGGTGAACCCGGCGGTGCCGCTGCCGCTGCCGACGAGCTGGGACGGCCCGATGGAGACCGGAGACGTCAGCGCGTACGCCGACCGCACGGTGGCCGCCTTCGCCGACACCCCCGTGCCGGGTCCCGCCGCCGGCTGAGCCCCCCCTCCCGCCGCCCCGCCTCCCGCCGTTCTTTCCCTCCTGCCGCCCTGCCCTCCTGCCGCCCGCTCCGCCTTCCCTGACCGCGTGCGGCGGTCCAAGGTCGTGCTCGATCCATGTTGTAGTGGCCTCCTGGCCGGAGGATGCCACTACAACATTGTTGTTGTGGCCGGAACCCGGCGGGCTGGGCGTGGGGGTTGTCCGGGTGGGGCGGGTCGGGGTGAGGTTGGTCAGCGGCGTTCCTGGCGGGGGAGCACCACCTCGCGCAGGATCAGTTGGAGGGCGGCCACCACCGGGATGGCGATCAACGCGCCGACCACACCCATCAGCGCCACCCCGAGCAGTGCGGCGAGCAGGGCGGCCACCTCGTTGACCTCCACCGACCTTCGCATGATCTTGGGGTAGATGAGATAGTTCTCCACCTGCTGGTAGAGCACGAAGAAGACCACGCAGGCGATGCCGACCGGCAGCCCGGTGGCGAACCCGACCAGGCTCACGATCACCGCGCCGAGGGTGGCCCCGATCTGCGGGATCAGGTCGGTCACCGCCACCACCACGGCCAGCGCGAACGGGTAGGGCAGCTCGACGACCAGGGCGAAGACGAAAGTGGTCGCGCCGGCCAGCACGGCGATGCTCAGCGCCCCCACCATGTACGCGCCGACCTTGGTCAGGATCTCGTCGCCGATCAGGCTGACCCGTTGCCGGCGGGACCTCGGCACCAGCGCGTACCCGAGGTCACGCAGCTTGTCGAAGTAGGCCAGGAAGTAGATGGTCAGCACCAGCACGGTGAGCACCCGGAAGAGGGTGCCGAAGATCAACTGGGCGCCGCCGAGGACCCCGCCGAGCGCCCGACCGACGGTGTCGGCGTTGGCCAGCTCCTGCACCCGCTGCATCACGTCGTACCGCACCACCAGGTCGTTGACGGTACGGTTGCGGCGCAGCTCCTCGACATAGCTGGGTAGTTGTTCGATGAACTGCCCGGTCTGGGTCACCACCGGCGGCACCAACGCCACCAGCCCCGCGATGATCAGCAGCACCAGGGTCAGCACCACCACCGTCACGGCCAGGCCGTGCGGCAGCCCCCAACGGCGCAGCCGCACCACCGCCGGGTTGAGCCCCACCGCCAGAAAGAGCGCGATCACCACCAGCACCAGGATCCCGCTGGCATTGCGGATGCCCAGGAACACGGTGTACGCCAGCAGCACGCCGAGCGCGCCGGTGAAGCCGACCAGGAAGCTGCTGCGGCGCAGTGGCCGGCCGGGCCGACCGAACCGTCCCGAACCGGTGGCAACCGACCCGGGTTCCCCCGGTTCGACCTGCTCCGTCGCGGCACCCGCCGCTGCCTTCGCCCCGACGGCGGTGCCGGTGTCCACGGCGGTGGCGGTGTCCCTGGCGGTGCCGGTGTCCTCGGTGGTGGTGGGGTCTTCGGTGGTGTCGGAAGCTGTGCGGGAGTCGGCGACCGGCCCGAGGCTCGCCGCGCCGGCCAGGGCGGTGGACGACGCCCCGCCCGTGATCTGGTCCGTCGTACCGGTGCGGTCCGCCGCTGGTACAGCCCTCGAACGGTCCGCGGCCGGTGCCACCCCCGAACGGTCCGACGGTCCGCCGGCAGGGAGGTCGTCCCCCGTCACGTCGTCGCGCGCCGGGTCGTGCTGTGCCACCGAGCCTCCCCATTCCGCCCCGGCGCTGCTCACCGGAGTGGATCACCATGCCGTCCGGTGAACACCTACCGTACGGGCCTCCGCCCGCAGGGTAGTGGGGTCCGGTGCCGCCAGCCACCCCGGGTCACCCGGCAGCGCACCTACGGTTCGTGGTCACCCGGTTCGCGGTCGCGCGGTTCGTGGTCACCCGGTTCGCGGTCGCGCGGTTCGTGGTCACTCGGACTCGACGGTCACCGTGCTCGGGGTGGCGCTGCGCTCGTCGGTGGTCGGCTTGGTGGGTCGCTTGCCGTTCTCACCGGTACTGGTGATCTTTGTCGGGGTGGCCTCCCGGCCGGCGGTGCCGGGGACCGCGGCGACGGTCGGTTCGCCGTCCACCCCGGCGCTGGCCGTCCCACCATCCACCGTGGTCACCGGCTCCGCCTTGGGCTTCGTACCCGTGCCATCCGGTCGGGTGCCGTTGGTGGCCGGGGCACCCGTCGGCTTCGTGACCGCCACGGCTGAATCCGGCCTGCCGCCGGCACCCACCGGCTCCGGTGCCGGCTCGCCGGTGCCAGGGGTCGGCTTCGGCTTCGGCTTCGTGCCGTTGCCGCGTACGCCAGCCCCGGGCCGGTCGCCGTCCGGTGACGGTGCCACCGCGTCGGGGCCCACCGGCGTCGCGGCGTGCATCCGGAGCGCGGTGACGTCCCGCTGCACCTCGTCGTGCTCCTGCCGCGCCTGCCAGGTTTCCTGACGCAGGTCGGCGAGCTGCTGCTGAGCCTGGGCGATCTCCAACATCACCCGGGCGAGCTGCTGCCGGCCGGCCGCTGCCTCCTGCTGGGTGGTGGCGAGGTGCTGCTGGGTGGTGGCGAGGTGCTGCTGGGTGGTGGCCGCGTACTCGTCGAACTGCCGACGCGAGGCGGCGACGTGCTCGTCAGCCTGGCGACGCTTGTCGGTGCTCTCCCGTTCGGCCCGGTCGAGCAACTCGGCGGTCTCCTGCTCGACCCGCCGACGCAGCTCGCCGGTCTCCTGCTCGGCCTGCCGGCGCAGCGTCGCCGCGTCCGCCTCGGCGGAGCGGCGGATCTCCGCCGCGCCCTGCTCGATCTCGTCACGCCGGGCGGCCCACTCCCGCTCCAGCTCCTCCTGCCGGGTCCGGTGCTGCTGCTCCAGCTCGTTGTGCCGGGTCTGGTGCTTGCGGTCCAGCTCGTCGCGGCGCTTGGCGAACTCCTGCTCGGCGGCGGCGCGACGCTGGGCCAGCTCCCGATCGGCGGCCTCCCGCCGGCCGTTGACCTCCTGCTCCACCCCCGCGCGCCAGGCACCCAGCTCCTGCTGCGTCTGGGCGCGGGACTGCTGCACGTACGCCTCGGTCTCGGTGCGCATCCGCTGCACGTACGCCTCGGCCTCGGCCCGGCTGCGCTGCGCCGCCTCGGTCGCCTCGGTGGTCAGCCGGTGCGCCTCCTGCTGGGACCGGGTCCGGGTCGCCTTCGCCGCCCCCTCGGCGTCGTCGGTGACCTGCTTGGCCTCCTGGAGCGCCTTGGCTCGGGTGGCCCGGCTGGCCTCGGTGGCCGACTCGGTGAGCCGCCGGGCCTCCTGCTGCGCCTTGGTGTGCACCTCCTTGGCGGCCTCACGCAGGTCGGTGGCCTCCTTCTGGGCTGTGGCCAGCGCCGCCTTGGCCGCCTCACGCAGCTTCGCGGCCTCCTGCTGGGCCCGGGTGTGGATCTCCCGAGCGGTGTCGCGCAGCTGGGTGGCCTCCTGCTGGGCGCGGCTCAGAGCCTCCTGGGCCGTGGCCCGCAGCCGGTTGGACTCGTCCTCGGCGGTGGCCCGCAGCAGAGTCGACTCGTCCTTGGCGGTGGCCCGCAGCCGGGCGGCCTCCTCCTTCGCCGTACGCACGGCGGCGTCCGCCTCGGCCTTGCGGGCCGTGGTGTGCCGTTCCTCCTCGGCACGCCGCGCGGCGAGGGCGATCTCGAAGTCCTTGAGCGCCCGGGCGGCCTGCTCACGGGCCTCGTCGATGATGTGTTCGGCGGCGGCCCGGCGGGCCTCGATCTCCTCGTTGGCGGCGGCCAGGATGGCGTCCGCCTGCTCTTCAGCGAGGGCGAGGATCTGCTCGACCCGGGGGCCGAGGTGCTTGAAGGAGGCCCGGTCCACCACGCCGATCTGCTTGCGCACCTGGGCGAGATCCCGCTGGAGATGCTCGACCTGGCCGGCCAGCTTGTGGATCTGGGTGTACGCCTGCTCCCGCTCACCCGTCAGGGTGGTGATCTCGTGCTCCGCACGAGCGACGTACCGGTCGACCTGTCGTTTGTCGTATCCACGCAGGGCGGACTCGAAGCTGGGCTCCGTCGTCACGTCCCCGCCGAGAGCGAACAGTTCCTCGCCGTGCGACATGCCCCCATCCTCACACGCATCCTGCCCTCCGGGGGCGATACGGACGCCGCTGTGGGGAGCTGTTTCACTGTGGTCGCGCGACAGGGTGTCACAGGGCCGGAACGCGTACGGCGCGGGGGTCCACCGGTTACCCGGTGTCATCCCGCGCCGTGACACATGCCCCGTCGGTGCAGCCGGTCAGCTGGCGGTCTCCGCGGTGGCCCGCGAGTCGGCGTCGGCCTTGGCCGGCTCCGACTTGGCCGGCGCGGCGGCCGGCTGCTGGGCCGGAACGCCCGGCACGATCCCGGCCAGGCCGGAGAGCATCTGACCGAGCTGCGAGGTGACCGCGTCCTTCTGGCGGGTGAGGTCCTCCACCTCGCGGCGGGCCGCCTGGGTGGTCAGGTCCGCCTCGGTGCGCGCTTCGGTGAGCAGCCGCTTCGCTTCGGCCTTGGCCTCGTTGAGGGTCTTCTCGGACAGCGCCTTGGCCTTGTCGACGGTCTCGTTGGCGGTGCGCTCGGACTCGACCCGGCGGGCCTCGGCGCGCTGCTCGATCTCCTTGGCCCGCTCCTGGGCGGCCCGGGCCCGCTGCTCAGCCTCGCCGACCAGCTTCTGGGTCTGCGCCACCTGGGCGGCGTGCCGCTCGGACTCCTCGCGCTCGGCCTTCTCCCGGCGCTCGGCGAGCTGGAGCTCCAGGGCCTGGAGGTCCTTGTCCCGCTTGTCACGGGCGTCGGTGAGCAGCTTCGTCGCCTCGGCGCGCTTCTCCTCGGCCTCCCGGGCGGCCTTCGCCCGTTGCTGGGTGATCTCCCGCTCGGCGGTGGCGCGCAGGGTGGCGACCTCCCGCTCGACGGTCGACTTCAGCTCGGCCACCTCGTGCGCGGTGACCGTACGCAGCTGCTTGGTCTCCCGGTCGGCGTCGGCGCGCAGCGTGTCGGCCTCCCGGCGGGCCTGCACCCGGGCCTCGGCGGCCTCCCGCTCGGCGGCGGTACGGACGGTGCCGGCCTCCCGCTCGGCGGTGGCCTTCATCGCGGCGGCTTCGGCGCGCGCCTTGTCGGTGATCTCCCGCGCCTCCAGCCGGGCAGCGGAGAGGATCCCTTCCGACTCGCGCTTGGCCTCGTTGCGGTGGTCGTTGGCCTGCTCCTCGGCCAGCCGGAGGATCTGCTCGACCCGGGTACCGAGACCGGAGAGGGTCGGCCGGCTGTTCTCCTCGAGCTGCTTGTTGGTGTCGGTGAGCTTCTGCTCGAGCGCGGCCTGCCGCTGCTCGGCCTGGCGAAGTCGACGCTGGGCGTCGTTCATCCGCTGCTCGGCCTCGGCGCGGGCCTGCTCCGACTGGGTCAGCGCGGCCGTCATCCGGCCGAGAAAGTCGTCGACCTGGTGGGTGTTGTAGCCGCGTAGGCCGACCGTGAAGTCCGGCTGCGAGTTCGCGTTATCGAAGAACGCGAGAGGGGAGGACTGCTGCTGGGGCATTGGGACATACTTGCAGACCCCCCGGGGTCGTTCGCAAGAGCGGTGCCGAGCTTTCGTGTCCTCTTTACAGGGTCCACCGGGTCGTCCCGTCGGCCCCGACCAAACGGCGATCTTGGCAGGTCCGGGCGGACCCGCCGTCACGCGAAGTAACGAAACTGAGGCCCCGCCCCCGCCCCCGGCGCCCTTTCCACCACCCCCAATTGGCAAGCCACCGCAATACGCCCACCACCCCCGCCCAAAACCCAATCCCACCCCACCCCACCACCCCACCCGGCCCCGCCCCCCCCGGCCCGCCCCACCCGGCCCGGCCCTGGTGATCAAGAGGTTTAGGTCAGTTTGATCTCCAGATCTGACGCAAACCTCTTGATCACCGGGGCGAAGTAGGCCAGGGCGGGGCGAGGCAGGGCGGGCCGAGGGCCGGGTGGAGCGGGGGAGCGGGGGAGCGGGGGCGGGGGAGTGAGGGGGTGGGGTTAGTGGGGGGTGGTGGCGGGTTGGACGAGTTCGACGAGGACGCCGCCGGCGGCCTTGGGGTGGACGAAGTTGACCCGGGAGTTGGCGGTGCCGCGCTTCGGGGTGTCGTAGAGCAGTCGTACGCCACGTTCGCGCAGGGTCGCGCAGGCCGCGTCGATGTCGGCGACCGTGTACGCCACCTGCTGCACCCCGGGTCCGTTGCGGTCGAGGAACTTGGCGATGGTCGACTCCGGCGACAACGGGGCGAGCAGCTGCACGCAGCCGCCCTCGGCGGTCGGGCCGACGGCCAGCATCGCTTCACGTACCCCCTGCTCGGTGTTGGTCTCCTGGTGTATGCAGCGCATCCCGAAGGTGCGCTGATAGAAGTCGATCGCGGCGTCGAGGTCGGCGACCGCGACCCCGACGTGATCGATACGGAGCAGCCCGATGTCTGTGACGTAGTCGGCAGCGGGCTCGACGGAGGAGTTTTCAGCCATGCCGCTAGTCTGGCCGAACAGGCGTTAAGGCGTACAGGTTGGTACCCCCCCTCGGAGGCAGGCAGTGGCATCGGTGATCGTCAGCGGCGCGCGGACCCCGATGGGCCGGCTGCTGGGCAACCTCAAGGACCTCCCGGCGACGAAGCTCGGCGGCATCGCGATCAAGGCGGCGCTGGAGCGCGCCGGGGTGGCCCCGGACCAGGTGCAGTACGTGATCATGGGTCAGGTGCTCCAGGCCGGTGCGGGGCAGATCCCGGCCCGGCAGGCGGCGGTGGAGGCGGGCGTCCCGATGTCGGTGCCGGCGCTGACCATCAACAAGGTATGCCTCTCCGGCCTGGATGCGATCGCCCTGGCCGACCAGCTCATCCGGGCCGGTGAGTTCGACATCGTGGTGGCCGGTGGCATGGAGTCGATGACCAACGCCCCGCACCTGCTGCTCGGCCAGCGCGCCGGTTACAAGTACGGCGACGTGACGGTCAAGGACCACATGGCCCACGACGGGCTCAGTGACGCCTGGGACTGTTGCTCGATGGGGGAGTCCACCGAGCGGCTCGGCGGACGGCACGGGATCACCCGCGAGGAGCAGGACGCGTTCGCGGCGGCCAGCCACCAGCGGGCCGCCGCCGCGCAGAAGAACGGTCACTTCGCCGACGAGATCACCCCGGTGGTCATCCCGCAGCGCAAGGGTGACCCGCTGGTGATCAGCGAGGACGAGGGCATCCGCCCGGACACCACCGTCGAGTCGCTGGCGAAGTTGCGCCCGGCGTTCGCCAAGGACGGCACGATCACCGCCGGCACCTCGTCGCCGATCTCGGACGGTGCGGCGGCCGTGGTGGTGATGAGCAAAGCCAAGGCGAACGAGTTGGGCCTGACCTGGTTGGCCGAGATCGGCGCGCACGGCAACGTGGCCGGCCCGGACAACTCCCTGCACTCGCAGCCGTCGAACGCCATCCAGCACGCCCTGAAGAAGGGCGGCCTGAGCGTCGAGGACCTCGACCTCATCGAGATCAACGAGGCGTTCGCCCAGGTCGGCATCCAGTCCACGCGGGACCTCGGCGTCAGCACCGACAAGGTCAACGTCAACGGTGGGGCGATCGCGCTCGGGCACCCGATCGGCATGTCCGGGGCCCGGCTGGTGCTCACCCTCGCGCTGGAACTCCAGCGCCGTGGTGGTGGCACCGGCGCGGCGGCGCTGTGCGGCGGCGGTGGCCAGGGTGACGCCCTGATCATCCACGTACCCGCCGACACCGGGAACTGACCGGCCGTCGGGCCGGATGGCGCGGAGCGTGGTCGTGGGTCCGGGTCGGTGCGGCGAAGACAACGGTCGGGGGCGGGAACTTCCCAGCTCACGGTCGTCGGGTGAGGTGGGCGTGTGAGTGCGAGGAGTGAGTGGGGTTGGCGAGCACCGCAGTCGTGGGCGAAGGTGACCCGGTGAGTGTCGAGAACGCCCCCACCCCCGCCGCTGTCCCGGTGCGCCGCAGTCGGGACGTACCGATGCTGGTGGAGAGGGCACGCGAGGGTGACCCCCGGGCGGTGGCCCGGCTGATCACCCTGGTCGAGTCCGGTGACGAGATGCTGCCGCAGGTGGCGGCGGCGCTCGCGCCCTATGCGGGGCAGGCCCAGGTGGTCGGGTTGACCGGCTCCCCGGGGGTGGGCAAGTCGACCACCACCAACGAACTGGTCCGGGCGTTGCGGGCGGGTGGGCACCGGGTCGGGGTGCTGGCCATCGACCCGTCCAGCCCGTTCACCGGCGGCGCGATCCTCGGCGACCGGGTCCGGATGCAGGACCACGCCACCGACCCGGGCGTCTACATCCGGTCGATGTCCAGCCGGGGGCACCTCGGTGGGCTGTCGTCGGCGACCCCGCAGGCGGTCCGGGTGCTGGAGGGCGCCGGCTGCGACGTGGTGCTGGTGGAGACCGTCGGGGTCGGCCAGGCCGAGGTCGAGGTGGCGTCGCTCGCCGACACCACGCTGGTGCTGCTCGCCCCGGGGATGGGTGACGCGATCCAGGCGGTCAAGGCCGGCATCCTGGAGATCGCCGACGTCTTCGTGGTCAACAAGGCCGACCGCGACGGTGCCGACAACACCGTCCGGGACATCCAGGGCATGATCGCGTTGGGCGAGCGCGGGCCGGGGCAGTGGCGTCCGCAGGTGGTGCGGTCGATCGCCGCCCGCGGCGAGGGGATCGACGACATCGCCGCCGCGATCGACAAGCACCGTGCCTGGCTGGAGCAGCACGACCAGCTCCGCCTGCGTCGGGAGAAGCGGGCTGCCGCCGAGATCGAGGCGATCGCGCTGGGCACCCTGCGCGCCCGCATCGGCTCCCTGCGCGACGGTACGGAGTTGCCGGCGCTCGCCGCGAAGGTCGCCGATGGGGCCCTCGACCCGTACGCGGCGGCCGACGAACTGCTCGCCCAGATCGGCACCTGAGCCGTCCACCCGGGGCGCGCGCCTGACACACGGTGGAATTCGGTGGTGCCCGGGCCACGCAAGATCTGACGCGGAAGTGGTCCGGCACGAGGGTACGGCCGATCGGTCGCCGGAGCATTTCCGGCCGATCAGCCGTACCCTCGCTGCATTTCTGCTTCCGCCGGCAATGATCTGCCAGGGTCAGCGGCCGGTCCTCAGGACTCGAGCTTCCATTCGTCGACCCGGGCGGTTCGGGGAGCGTTCGCGCTGGCTCCCGAATAGTTGGTGAGGAATTTGCACTGCGCGACGTTCCAGGTCTGCTTCTTCACCACAAAAGAGCGAGACTCCTGAAAGAGCCGCATCCTGCGACGTTGCCCACTCGGCACTTCCAGGGCGTAACTGAAGCCGGCAGTCCATGAGCGTCCGGCTGTCACCGACACCCCGATGGACGTGCTCGCCTTCGCGAAAACGACGCCGGCTTCGGCGGATACCGTCGCCGACGCCGTCGCGGCGACGTTGGCGGTCTCGTTCTCGCTGTAGGAGATGGTGCCGGGGCCAGTGATGTAGGCGCTGTAGACGTCGGTCGGCCGCGTCGACTTGCTGATGTTGGTGAAGGTGTAGAGCGGGTTCTCACCCTCGGCCGGGCAGCCCTGCGGACCTGCCAGGGCCGGGGCCTGGAGGGCCACCACGGGCAGCGGCAGAACCGCAATCGCCGACACGACACTCAACATACGTTTCCTGAAGTTCAAGCTGTCTCCCCGTGGATGCGCGGGGCGGCTCTTTGATTAGGCCGCCGCGAATGCCGCCAAGATATCAGGGGAAGGTCGGCATCGTTGTCCCTTGACTTGCTCAGGCCCATTCTGTATCATCGCGAAAAAGCTATTAATGCGAAACGGGTGACAATGAAAGACAGAGTTTCGGGGATCTTGCTTTTATTTGGATTGTCGCTTAGCGTCACCGTTTCCCTCGTAGGTTGTTCCGCGGGGCCGGAAGATGCTTCTCCTGATTCTTCGCCCGCCACGGAAGTCTCGGAGACTCCCCGGCAGGCGGTGTCCGAGGTCCCGAGCGAGCTTCCCGTCTTCGGCCCCGACGCCGTCCGTGTCGTGGCCGTGCGTAGTGCTTCGGCCGAAGTGCGCTTCGACGTGGTCGGCCCGAAGGGCGCCCGGTACGGCCTGCGCGACGCTGCCGGAAAGAAGGGTGAGTGCCGTCAGGTGGAGTTGGGTGAAGTTGCGTCCCGCCCGCCGGGCCTGCCGGCGACTTCCAACTGGCAGACGGAATTGATCTGTGCCGGCAGGGAGAAGGTCACGAAGGCGAGTCGGGTGCTCGTCAAGGTCGCGCTGGACAGCTTCACCTACGACTTCGAGGTGCCCGCACTGCCGGCGGCCTGACTCCGCTCGCCTCCCTGCACGGTGCTCGGCGGGCTACCGGCGGGTACGAGCTTCCTTAGCGATCGTTCAGGCTTCGTTCTACACTCGGGGTTCGGTCGAGGACTCGAGGAGGAGCCCCGCGGATGAACGCCGACGAGATCGCCGCCGGACGGGCACGCTGGCAGGCCCGGTACGACGCCGCGCGCAAGCGGGACGCGGACTTCACCACCCTGTCCGGCGTCACCGTGCAACCGGTGTACGGGCCGCCCGAGGGCACCGCCTACCCCGGGTTCGAACGGATCGGCTGGCCGGGCGAGTTCCCGTACACCCGGGGGTTGCACCCGACCGGCTACCGCGGTCGGGCCTGGACGATCCGGCAGTTCGCCGGTTTCGGCAACGCCCAGCAGACCAACGAGCGGTACAAGATGATCCTCGGCGCGGGCGGCGGTGGGCTCTCCGTCGCGTTCGACATGCCGACCCTGATGGGGCGCGACTCCGACGACCCGCAGGCGCTCGGCGAGGTCGGCCACTGCGGGGTCGCGGTGGACACCGCAGCCGACATGGAGACGCTCTTCGACGGCATCGACCTGGCCGGCGTCACCACCTCGATGACGATCTCCGGGCCGGCGGTGCCGGTGTTCTGCATGTACCTGGTCGCCGCCGAGCGGCAGGGCGTCGACCTGTCCCGGCTGGACGGCACGTTGCAGACCGACATCTTCAAGGAGTACATCGCGCAGAAGGAGTGGCTGTTCGACCCCGAGCCGCACCTGCGTCTGATCGGCGACCTGATGGAATACTGCGCCGCCGAGATCCCCCGCTACAAGCCGCTGTCGGTCTCCGGCTACCACATCCGCGAGGCCGGTTCCACCGCCGCGCAGGAGCTGGCGTACACCCTGGCCGACGGGTTCGGCTACGTCGAGCTGGGGCTCTCGCGGGGGTTGGACGTCAACGTCTTCGCCCCCGGGCTGAGCTTCTTCTTCGACGCACACCTGGACTTCTTCGAGGAGATCGCCAAGTTCCGGGCCGCCCGCCGGATCTGGGCCCGCTGGCTGCGCGACGTCTACGGCGCGACCAGTGAGAAGGCCCTCTGGCTGCGGTTCCACACCCAGACCGCCGGGGTGTCGCTGACCGCGCAACAACCGGTCAACAACGTGGTACGCACCGCCGTGGAGGCCCTCGCCGCCGTGCTCGGCGGCACCAACTCGCTGCACACCAACGCCCTCGACGAGACCCTGGCCCTGCCCACCGACGAATCGGCCGAGATCGCCCTGCGTACCCAGCAGGTGCTGATGGAGGAGATCGGGGTGACCAACGTGGCCGACCCGCTCGGCGGTTCCTGGTACGTCGAGGCGCTCACCGACGCCATCGAGGCCGAGGCGGAGGCGATCTTCGCCCGGATCCGGCAGCTCGGCGGCGAGGGCCCGCACCAGATCGGCCCGATGACCTCCGGCATCCTGCGCGGCATCGAGGACGGCTGGTTCACCGGGCACATCGCCGAGTCGGCCTTCACCTACCAGCAGGCGCTGGAAAAGGGCGACAAGAAGATCGTCGGGGTCAACTGCCACACCGGCACGACCGCCAAGGAGCTGGAGATCCTGCGCATCTCGCACGAGGTGGAGCTGGAGCAGCGCCGGGTCCTCGCCGAGCGCAAGGCCGCCCGTGACGACGCCGCGGTGACGGCGGCGGTGCAGCGCATGGTCGAGGTCAGCCGCACCGGCGGCAACATGATCCCGCCCATGCTCGACGCCGTCCGCGCCGAAGCCACCCTCGGCGAGATCTGCGACGCCCTGCGCGCCGAATGGGGCACCTACCGCGAACCCGCCCGCTTCTGACCCACCCCACCCCCGAGCCCACCCTCGGTCGATCATGGAGTTGTGGTGGTGGCATAGCCTCATAAAAGGGGCGCTACGCCCACCACAACTCCATGATCGACGGGGTGGGGGGCGGGAGTGGGGGGTGGGGGGTGGGCGGGGGAGAACGGGAGGTGAGAGTGGCAACTGTGGGCGTTGTGGCTGAGCCGGGGACGGTGGGGATCGTGCGAGACTAGATAACCATGAGCGACCCACGGATCACCTCGTCGATCTTCACCCGCGGCGCGGTCGACCTCAGCGCGCTGCGCGGCACCGCCCCGGCCAGTTCCCGTCCCGCCACACCGAGCCAGACCGGTGCCTCCACCGGCCTGCCGGGCGGTCCCGCCACAGGTGGCGCCGCCGCCGCGCTCGACGTGACCGAGGCGAACATCCAGTCCGAGGTGCTGGAACGGTCGATGACCACACCCGTGGTGGTCTTCTTCGGCGCGGCCGGCTACCCGGACAGCGACCAGTTCGCCCCGGTGCTGGAGCGGTTGGCGGCCGAGGGCGCCGGCCAGTGGGTCCTCGCCCGGGTCGACGTCCAGGAAAACCCGCGGATCGCGCAGATGTTCCAGATCCAGGCCATCCCCACCGTCTACGCGATCGTCGGCGGGCGGCCCATCGACGCCTTCCCCGGGGTGATCCCCGAGCCCCAGCTGCGCCAGTGGCTCGCCGCCGTGCTCAAGGCCGGTGGCGTCACCGTGGCCGAGCCGGAGGACCCGCGCCTCGACGAGGCCGACGACGCGTTGATGAGCGGCGACCTGGACGCCGCCGAGCAGGCGTACCGCAAGATCCTCGCCGAGTCCCCGGCGGACGCCGCAGCCGAGGCCGGGCTGGCCCAGGTCGGGGTGGCCCGGCGGGTCGCCGGCGCGGACCCGCAGGCCGCCCTCGCCGCCGCGCAGGCCAACCCCGACGACGTCGACGCCCAGCTGCTCGCCGCCGACATCGAGGTGCTCAGCGGGATGGCCGAGCAGGCGTACGCGCGGCTGGTCGGGGTGGTCCGGCGGACCGCCGGTGACGACCGGGACAAGGCCCGCCAACACCTGATCGCCCTGTTCAGCATCGCCGGCCCGGACGACCCCGCCGTGGCCTCCGCCCGACGCGCCCTGGCCAGCGCCCTGTTCTGAACCCCTGACACCCCCGCGCGGGCCGGCCCCCCCGGCCGGCCCGCCACCCATCGAGGACGGGAGCCTGTGATGCGCCGAATCGCCGTCCTCGACGCGCCGACCAACCTGGGTCTGCGCCCACCCACCTCCACCTCCGTCCCCGGCTGCGGCAAGGCCCCCGGCGCGCTGCGCGACCACGGGCTGCTGGCCCGGCTGGGCGCCCGGGACGCCGGCTGCCTCACCGCCCCCCGGTACGACCCGGGCGACTGGCGGCCCGGTGACGGGGTCTGCCACGCCCGGGAGATCTCCGGCTACTCGACGGCGCTGGCCGACCGGATCGGCGCGATCATCGACCGGGGCGAGTTCCCCCTGGTCCTCGGCGGGGACTGCTCGGTGCTGCTCGGCTCGGCGCTGGCCATGCACCGGCTCGGCGAGGCGGTCGGCGGACGGATCGGGCTGGTCTTCGTCGACGGCCACTCCGACTTCCGGCACCCCGGCAACGCCTCCTACGTGGGTGCGGCAGCCGGCGAGGACCTCGCCCTGGTGACCGGGCGCGGCCAGGCCGACCTGGCCGCCATCGAGGGGCGCCGACCGTACTTCCGGGACATCGACGTGGTGGTGCTCGGCATCCGGGCACAGGACGAGTACCGGCTCGACCTCCAGGCCGCCGGGATCACCACCCGACCGGTGCCGGCCCTGCGCGCCGAGGGCGCCGCCCGCAGCGCCCAGTGGGCGCACGAGCAACTGGCCGACTGCGCCGGCTACTGGGTGCACATCGACGTCGACGTGCTCGACCCGGCGGTGATGCCGGCCGTGGACGCCCCGGACCCCGGCGGGATCGCCTTCGCCGAGCTGGAGATCCTGCTCGGCGGGCTGGTGGACACCCCGCACTGCCTCGGCGTCGAGCTGACCGTCTTCGACCCCGACTACGACCCGGACGGTGCGTACGCCGCCGAGATCGTCAACACGGTCGTCGCCGGACTGGCCCCGGTGGTCGCCACGGACGCCGTCGCGCCCCGACTGCTGCCACCCCAGCCACACCCCACCGACCCCGGCCCGTCCCACTCCGGACGAGCCGTCCCGGGGCCGTCCGTCCCCGAGCCCTTCGCCTCCGGGCCGGCTGTTTCCGGGCCGGCCGACGTGCCGGGGCGTGCCGAAGAGCCGGTCGCCTGAGCACGATCCCCGGAAGGGTCGACGTTGCGCTCCACCGCCCCGACAACGCCCGCCGGGGCGGGTCAGGGGCGGGCGCGCAGGAAGCGTTCGACGATCGGGACGGCGCTGGCCGTACTCGACCCGCCCTGCTCGACGAAGACGGCGAACGCGACGTCCCCCCGCCACCCGACGAACCAGGCGTGGGTGTGCGCCGGGTCGTTGTCGTACTCGGCGGTGCCGGTCTTGCCGTACACCGGGCCACCGGGCACGTCGGACAGCGCCTTGCCGGTGCCGGCCGTGACCACCTCGCGCATCATCGTCTTGAGCCCCGCCACCGACTCGGCCTTCAACGGCGGGCCGGCCTCGGCGGGTGCGGCCGGGGCCGGGTCGAGCACCAGCTTCGGCTGCTCCCAGCGGCCCCGGGCGACGGCGGCGGTGGCACCGGCCATGGCCAGCGGACTGACCACGGTGGTGCCCTGACCGATCGCCGCGGCGGCCTGCTCGGTGGGGGCGCCGCCGGTGGAGACCTTGCCGGTGAAGACGTCCGCGCCGAGGTCCCAGCTGCCCTCCAGGCCGAGGGTGCGGCCGGTGGCGGCCAGCCCGTCCGGGCCGAGTTGCGGGGCCAGCGCCACGAAGGCCGTGTTGCAGGACTTGGCGAAGTCGGTGCGGAACGGCACCTTGCCGAGGACGAAGTCGTCGGAGTTCTTGAACGGCCGACCGTCCACCGCGCGGGTCTTGGGACAGTCGACGATGGTCTGTGGGGTCACCGCGCCCTTGTCCAGCAGGGCGAGGGTGCTGACCGTCTTGAAGGTGGAGCCCGGCGGCACCTGGGCGGTGAAGGCCAGGTTCTCCCCGGCCGCTCCGGGGCCGTTGGCGGCGGCGAGCACCGCGCCGTCGCTGATCCGCACCGCGACCAGGGCCGACCGTCGCTTCTCCGCCCGCAGTGCGCCGTCGGCGGCGTTCTGGACGGCCACGTCGAGGCTGGTGCGGACCGGCTCACCGGCGGTCGGTTCCTGTCGGAACGCCTCGGTGACGACGGTGCTGCCGCCCTCCGGGGTGGGTCGGCGGATCTCCACGATGGTGCCGGGAGCACCGCGCAGCCGCTCGTCGTAGCGGCCCTGCAGACCACCGTGGCCGACCAGGTCACCCTTGGCGTACCGGTCGGGGTGGGCGGCCAGGTCGTCGGCCTGCGCCTGGTCGACCGTGCCGAGCAGGGCGCGGGCGAACTCCCGGGTGGGGGCCAGGTCGAGCTTCTCGGCCCGGAACTTCGTCCCCGGCAGGTCGTAGATCCGGGGCCGGATCTGCCGGTACGCCTCGTCGCGTAACGTCACCACCTCGACGAAGGCGCCCGGATCGGCGTTGCGCAGCCGTTGCGGCAGGTCGCTGAGGTCCACCGGTGGGCTGATCGGCGGCTTGACCGCCTTGAACGCGGCATCGAGCCCTCCCACCAGGGCCTTGGCGTCGGTGACCTCGCCCGGCTGCACGCCGATGCGGACCACCGGGCGGGGCGCCACGATCGGCTGCCCCGCGCCGTCCAGCACCCCGGCCCGGGGCGCGGCGGTCCGCCGCAGCGCCAGCCGGTCGCCCTTCTCCAGTTGCTCGTGCAGCACCTGGGGTTCCCAGATCACCTGCCACCGGTCGTCGCCGCTGTTCTGCCGCAGCCGGACCGGCCGCTGGTAGGCCCAGGTGGCCCCGCCCGGCAACGCCCAGCTGATGTCGACCTTCGCGGTGGCGAGGTTCTTGGTGACCTCGGCGTCCCCGGCGCGACCCAGGGTGGGCGCGGTGGCGGCGAGATCGCCGGAGAGTGCCTTGATCTGCTCGGTGACGGTGGCGGCGGGCACTCTCGCCCCGGTCGGGTCGACAAATCCCACCTTGTCCAGCTTGCCGCTGCGCCAGCCGGCGAGGAACGCGTCCACGCTGCCCGCCAGGTCGTCGTCGCCGGAGCAGCCGACGAGGGCACCGGCCGCCAGCACCGTGGCCGCCACGGCCGCGAGAGCCCGCCGCAGGGGAGTGCCGGGGCGGTGGTACGGGTACGACAGGGGCATGGAGCTGGCACCTTCCGGGTGGCGGGCTGCCCTGCACGCTAGTACGCGGCGGCCGCCCGTACCGCCCCGCGCGGCCGGACCGGATCGCCGGGCGGGAGCGGTCGACGCCCTTCCCGCCCCGGTGGGCAGGGCGAAGAGGTGGGCCCCCGGGTGTTGTGAACATCCCACAGCGGGGTACTCGGCAGCCGGCCGACGTGGATCTGCAACAGGCGACCGGCCCAGAGTCGCGGACCGGACGTCCGGCCGACGGTCCGCCGACCGATGACCGGAACGGCAGGGCCTAAGGTGGGGCGGCAGAGTGACCCACAACGCGGTGGGTCGTCGAGGGGAGTGGCACCCATGGACCGGCGTCCGGCGATCAAACCGGGACCCGACCTCCGGCAGACTGACACCGGCCGGGACGACAGCTTCGATTCGGCGACCGACGGGGACAGCCCGCCGATCGACGGGGACGGCTACGGTCGACTCGACACAGGAGTGACCGGGTTGACCGGTTCCAGCATCGACACCCTCTACGACCTGGGGCTTCCGGTGGAAGCGCTCGGTGACGACGTGGAGGACGCCGAGCTCGACGAGCCGGTGCCCAACGCGGAGCGCCTGGTGGCCCAGGCGGTGGCGTTGGCCGGTGACGACCACGACGCGGCGACCCTGGTGGGCCGGTTCTGGCGGTTCGCGCCGGACGAGGAGCTGATCGGGTTCACCGCCGAGGAGATGCTCGACGCCGCCCGGGCCCACCGTGACCTGGCCCAGCAGCGGGTGCCGGGTGAGCTGAAGCTGCGCATCCTGCCCCCCGACGCCGACCAGCACCACACCGTCGTCGAGATCGTCACCGACGACATGCCGTTCCTGGTCGACTCGGTGACCGCCCTGCTCAACGCACACCACCTCGACGTACACCTGCTGGTGCACCCGTTGGTGGTGGTGCGGCGGGAGCCGCTGGGCCGGCTGACCGAGGTCTCCGCCGACGTGGAGCCGGACGACGCGATCGCCGGTGACCTGGTCGAGAGCTGGATGCGGATCGAGATCGACCCGGTCCGGGACGCCGACCAGCGGGACAAGCTGCGCCGCGAGTTGCAGCGGGTGCTCACCGACGTGCGGGAGGCCGTCGAGGACTGGCCGAAGATGCGGCAGCGGGCCCTGGCGCTCGCCGACGAGCTGTCCACCGCCCGGACGGCGAACGACCGCCCACCGGTGCCGGAAAAGGACATCACCGACTCGGTGGAGCTGCTGCGCTGGCTGGCCCACGACCACTTCACCTTCCTCGGCTACCGGGAGTACCGGCTGGTCGACTCCGGCGGGCAGGGCGGCCCGGCGCTGGAGGCGGTGCTCGGCACCGGCCTGGGCATCCTGCGGTCGGACTCGCCCGAGGCGCGCGCGCTGTCGTCGATGACGCCGGAGGCGCACGAGAAGGTGATGGAGAAGCGGCTGCTGATCATCACCAAGGCGAACTCCCGGGCCACCGTGCACCGCTCGGCCTACCTGGACTACATCGGCTTCAAGATCTTCGACGAGGCCGGCCGGGTGGTCGGCGAGCGGCGGTTCCTGGGCCTGTTCTCCACCGCCGCCTACCGGACCAGCGTGCGGGAGCTGCCGGTGGTCCGCCGCAAGGTGGCCGAGGTGCTGGACCGGTCCGGGCTGAGTCAGCGCAGCCACTCCGGCAAGGACCTGCTCCAGATCCTGGAGACCTACCCGCGCGACGAGCTGTTCCAGATCAAGACCGACGACCTGTACCACGCGGTGGTCGGGGTGCTGCGGATGGCCGGCCGCCGGCAGCTGCGGGTGTTCCTGCGCCGCGACGCGTACGGGCGGTTCATCTCCTGCCTGATCTACCTGCCCCGGGACCGGTTCACCACCCAGAACCGGCTGCGCATGCAGGACATCCTGCTGCGTGAGCTGAACGGGGTGGGGGTGGACTACACCACCCGGGTCACCGAGTCGATGCTGGCCCGGGTGCACTTCATCGTCCGGACCGACCCGAACCGGCCGCCCGGGGAGATCGACGCCGACCTGCTCGCCGAGGAGCTGGCCGACGCCACCCGGCTCTGGGACGACGACTACCGGCTGGTGCTGGAGCGCAAGCTCGGCGACGAACAGTCCAAACGGCTCTTCGTCCGGTACGCCGACGCGTTCCCGGAGGGTTACAAGGACGGGCACACGCCGTACGAGGCGATGAAGGACCTGGCCAAGCTGGAGCTGCTGGAGGAGCCCGGCCAGCTGGAGATGCACCTGTTCCGTAAGCAGTGGGCGCCCCGGCCGGGGCAGCGCGACGCCGGGGCCGACGAGGCGATGGACGTCCGGTTCAAGGTCTACCGGTACGGCGAGCCGATGATGCTCTCCGCCGTGCTGCCGGTGCTGCACTCGCTGGGCGTACGGGTGGTCGACGAGCACCCGTACGAGGTGGACCGGATCGACGGCCGGGTCTTCCTGTACGACTTCGGGCTGCGTCTGCCCGAGGGGCACCAGGAGCTGGCCGAGGTGCGCCCGCACGTGGAGAACGCCTTCGCCGCCGCCTGGCGGGGTGAGGCCGAGGTGGACGGCTTCAACGAGCTGGTCCTGCGCGGCGGCCTGACCTGGCGGCAGGTGGTGGTGCTGCGGGCGTACGCGAAGTACCTGCGGCAGACCGGGGCGGTCTTCTCCCAGGAGTACATGGAGCAGACCTTCATCGCGTACCCGCGGATCGCCGCCCTGCTGGTGGAACTGTTCGAGGTGCGGTTCGCCCCGGACGGGCGCGAGGCGGAGCAACGCCGGGAACGCAGCGGCGAGCTGGTCGACGCGATCGGTGTCGCGCTGGACGACGTGGCCAGCCTCGACCAGGACCGCATCCTGCGCGCCTACCTGACGTTGATGCAGGCCACCCTGCGGACCAGCTTCTACCAGAAGCGCGCCGACGGGCGACCCAAGCCGTACGTGGCGTTCAAGCTGGACCCGCAGGCCATTCCGGACCTGCCGGCGCCCCGACCCAAGTTCGAGATCTTCGTCTACTCGCCCCGGTTCGAGGGCGTGCACCTGCGCTACGGGGCGGTGGCCCGGGGCGGGCTGCGCTGGTCCGACCGGCGGGAGGACTTCCGCACCGAGGTGCTCGGCCTGGTCAAGGCGCAGATGGTGAAGAACGCGGTGATCGTGCCGGTGGGTGCCAAGGGCGGCTTCGTGTTGAAGCAGAAGCCGGGGGACCGGGACGAGGCGGTCGCCTGCTACCAGGAGTTCGTCGGCGCGATGCTCGACGTCACCGACAACATCGTCGCCGGGGACATCGTGCCGCCGGTGGACGTGGTGCGGCACGACCCGGACGACCCGTACCTGGTGGTCGCGGCGGACAAGGGCACCGCGACGTTCTCCGACATCGCCAACCAGATCTCGGCGGCGCACTGCTTCTGGCTGGGCGACGCGTTCGCCTCCGGCGGTTCCGCCGGCTACGACCACAAGAAGATGGGCATCACCGCCCGGGGTGCCTGGGAGTCGGTCAAGCGGCACTTCCGCGAGCTGGGCCACGACACCCAGACCGCTGACTTCACCGTGGTCGGCGTCGGCGACATGTCCGGCGACGTGTTCGGCAACGGGATGCTGCTCTCCGAGCACATCCGGTTGGTGGCCGCGTTCGACCACCGGCACATCTTCCTCGACCCGGACCCGGACGCCGCGACGTCGTTCCAGGAGCGCAAGCGCCTGTTCGACCTGCCCCGGTCGTCCTGGGAGGACTACGACCCGAAGCTGATCTCCGAAGGTGGCGGGATCTTCCCGCGCGGGGCCAAGTCGATCCCGATCACCCCGCAGGTGCGCGCCGCCATCGGCCTGGCCGACGACGTCACCCAGCTCAGCCCGGCGGAGCTGATGAAGGCGATCCTCACCGCGCCGGTGGACCTGTTCTGGAACGGCGGCATCGGCACCTACGTGAAGGCGTCCAGCCAGACCAACGCCGAGGTGGGCGACAAGTCCAACGACGCGATCCGGGTGGACGGCAAGAGCCTGCGCTGCCGGGTCGTCGGCGAGGGCGGCAACCTGGGCTGCACCCAGCTCGGCCGGATCGAGTACGCAATGACCGGCGGCCGGATCTACACCGACTTCATCGACAACGCGGCCGGGGTGGACTGCTCCGACCACGAGGTGAACATCAAGATCCTGCTGAACACGGCGGTCGCCGACGGGGCGCTGGACGTCCCCGCCCGTGACGAGCTGCTGGCCCAGATGACCGACGAGGTCGCCGAGCTGGTCCTGCGGGACAACTACGACCAGGCACGGGCGATCAACAACTCGCAGGCCCAGGCCGCCTCGCTGCTGCCGGTGCACCGCCGGATGATCAGCGAACTGGAGCGGGCCGGTCAGCTCGACCGGGCGCTGGAGGCGCTGCCCCCGGACGAGGAGCTGGCGGTACGCACCGAGTCCGGGCTGACCGCGCCGGAGTTCGCGGTGCTGCTCGCGTACGTCAAGATCGTGCTGGAGCGGGAGATCCTCGCCGAGGGCCTCGCGGACGAGGAGTGGACGACCAGGGTGCTGGTCGACTACTTCCCGACGCCGATGCGCGAGCGGTTCGCCGACCGGATGGCCCAGCACCGGCTGCGTCGGGACATCGTCACCACGGTCCTGGTCAACGAGGCGATCAACCGGGGCGGCATCTCGTTCGTCTTCCGGGTCGTCGAGGAGACGGCCGCGTCGGCGGCCGACGTCATCCGGGCGTACGTGGTGGTCCGGGAGGTCTTCGGGCTGCGGGAGCTGTGGGACGCGGTCGAGGCGCTGGACAACCAGGTCTCGCCGGAGTTGCAGACCAGCGTCTACCTCGACACCCGGCGGCTGCTCGACCGGGCGGTGCGCTGGCTGGTGACCAACCGGCGCTCGCCGATCGACGTGCCGGCCGAGATCGAGCGGCTCCGCGACGGGGTGGCCCGGCTACTGCCCGACCTCCAGGACCGGTTCCACGGCAGCGAGCGGGAGTCGTTGCGGGAGCACATCGACGCGATGACCGCCCGGGGGCTGCCGGCCGACCTGGCCGAGCAGGCGACCCGGCTGATGTACAGCTTCGGTCTGCTGGACGTGGTGGAGACGGCGCGGACCAGTGGCCGCGACGTCGGTGAGGTGGCCTCGGTCTACTTCGTGCTCTCCGACCGGTTCCGGGTCGACTCGCTGCTGTCGAAGATCTCCCTGCTGCCGCGCGAGGACCGCTGGCAGACGTTGGCCCGGATGGCGCTGCGCTACGACCTGTACGCCGCGTTGGCCGCGCTCACCGGTGAGGTGCTCGACTCCACCTCGGGTGACCTGCCGCCGCAGGAGCGGGTGCTCCAGTGGGAACAGTCGAACGCCACCTCGATCCACCGGGCGCACCGGGCGATGGGGGAGTTCGACGAGTCGCGGGCGGACCTCGCCTCGCTGTCGGTGCTGCTGCGGCAGATCCGCACCCTGGTCCGGACGTCCGCCGCCGCCTGACCGTGACACCGGCCGCGCCTGCGGGGGGATCCTCGTCCCGCCGCAGGCGCGGCACCGGTGTGGTCGGCCGGCGGTGTCCCGCCGGGAGGTGCGGTAGGGGTCAGGACGTCAGGGTGGCGAAGACGATCACGTTGTCCTGGTAGCTGCCGGCCCCCTGGTCGAACTGGCCGCCGCAGGTCACCACCCGCAGTCCGGGTCGGTCGTTCGGGCCGTACACCAGCTCGGTGGGGAACTGGTCCTTGGGATAGGAACGCACCTCGTCGACGGTGAAGATGGCGACGCCGCCGTCGGCCCGGGACACCGTGATGGTGTCGCCCGGCAGGAGCGCGCCGAGTTGGAAGAAGACCGCCGGCCCGAGCTTCGCCGAGTCGACGTGCCCGACGATCACCGCATTGCCGGTCTCCCCGGGGCTGACGCCCGGCTCGTACCAGCCGGCGCGCTGGGCCTGGTCCAGCGGGGGCACCTGGACCGTGCCGTCCGGGTTGGTGCCCAGCGGCATGATCTCCGCGTCGACCCCGATCCGCGGGATCACGATGGCGGTGGGGGCGGCCCGGAGCAGCGGATCGGGGCCCGGTGGCACGCTCGCGTCGGCGGGGACCTGGGCGTCCGGGTCGTCGACCGGCCCGGTCTCTCCGGCGGGGGTGGTCGCCGGGGTGGTCTGCGGCGCGGCCTGGGCCGCCGGCTGTGGGGGACGCGGCGGGGGCGTGGTGCGCAGTGACGCGCCGACCATGCCGGAGCCGGCCATGGCGAGCAGGACGACGACGGCCGCGCCGGCGGCACGCCACGGTCTCCCGTGACGGCCGCCGGCCCGTGTCGCCGTCGGGTCAGCCGAGCTCATCGGCCCGACGCCGACGCATCAGCACGATGCCGCCGAGGGCAGCCGCGCCGATCATGCCCGCTCCGCCGACGGCCATGCTCCGGTCGGCGGCGGTGGTGGTCATCCCACCGTCACCGCCGTCGACGTGGCCCTTCGGCAGGACGACCAGTTCGCCTTCGCCGCACGAGCCCTTCAGCTCGTACCGGCCCGGACGGGCGTGCTCGGAGACCTCGGCCTCGCCGTAGTAGACGAAGTCCTTCTTGTGCTCCCAGCCACCCTCGTCCTTGCCGTATCCGTACTCCTCGTCCTGGCCGTACTCGTCGTGGCCCAGCCAGTCGTCCTCGTCGGACTCCTCGCCGTAGCCCGGCTTGCCGTGCTCGCCGGACTCCTCGCCGGGCTTGCCGTGCTCCTCCTCGGCGCCGGGCTTGCCGTGTTCGCCGGACTCTTCGCCGGGCTTGCCGTGCTCTTCGCCGGGCTTGCCGGACTCCTCGCCGGGCTTGCCGTGCTCTTCGCCGGGCTTACCGGACTCTTCGCCGGGCTTGCCGTGTTCGCCGGACTCCTCGCCGGGCTTGCCGTGCTCGCCGGGCTTGCCGTGCTCCTCGCCCTTGCCCTCGTCGCCCTTGTCGCCCTGGTCCGGCCCCTGGTCGGCGGCCATGAAGCCACCGCCCCGGCCGTCGGCCGGGGGCTGCCCGCCGTCAGCCGGGGGTTGGCCACCCTCGGCCGGCGGCTGCGGCTTGGGGCCGTTGTCGTCGGGGCCCTTCCCGTCGGGGCCCTTGCCGTGGTCCTCGCCCTTGCCCTCTTCGCCCTTGCCGTGCTCGTCGCCCTTGCCCTCTTCGCCCTTGCCGTGGTCCTCGTCCTTGCCCTCTTCGCCCTTCCAGCCGCCGTGGTCCTCGCCGCGGCCCTCGGGCTTGAGCTTGACCTTTCCGGTGACCTTGGACCAGACGAAGGCGTGTTCCTGTGCCTCCGGGCAGATCTCGATGAGCTTGACCTCGTCGCCGGGCTTGACGACGTGTGGCTTGGCGATGACCTTGCCGTCCCGGCTCTCGCCGTCGTGGTGACCGTCCGCGAACGCGATCCCCGGCGTGAACACCAGAAGGGACGCGCCACCGAGAGCGGCACCCGCGACAACCTTCCCGAGCATCTTGTTAGCCATGACCTGCGTCACTCCATCCCCTGTTGTCCTGAGCCCGACGACAGTCGAGCTATGACCGACGTTAGACCGTTTCACGACTTATTCGGGGAAAGATTCGTGTTTTCGGCTTTACCGATGATGCGGGGCTTAAGGGAGCTAGAGCGCTTGTGTCGTCATTTGCCGCCTCGGTGGGTGGTTGGTGCACTGCCGGCCGAGCTGGGCGGGGATAGGCTCGCCAGGGCCCGAGTGTCGGTCCGGGCGTTGCCGCCAGGTTGCCGCGAAGTATCGAGCCATTGCCATGGAAGCGCTCCCATGCAAGAATCGCTGCACGCGGTTCGGGGAGCCACACCGCGCACGGCAGATGTCGAGGGCAACCGGTGCACCGGACGACGTCGCCGCCGACCGGTCCCACGGGGCCGGTGCAGCTCGCCACCACCATGCCCGCCCTCCGGGTCGGGCACCCCCCGAGATGTCCCGTTGGCGCCGGGGTCGTCCGTACCCCAGGACGCTCACGCGCCACTTGCCGGTCCCCACGCGGTGCCGGTCTCGCCCAAGGAGTGCAAAAGGCATGAATCTGTGGAGAAGTCTGTCCGCCCGACGCCGGGCGTTCGCCCTCACCGGGGCGAGCGTGCTGGTCGCGGGCGGGCTGGTGACCATCCCGGTCACCGCGGCGCAGGCCGCCACCCAGTGCAGCATCGACTACAGCACCAACGACTGGTCCGGCGGTTTCACCGCGAACGTCACCATCCGCAACGTGGGTGACCCGATCAGCAACTGGACCCTCGGCTTCACCTTCCCCAACAGCAGCCAGCGGGTCACCCAGGGCTGGTCGGCCAAGTGGTCGCAGAGCGGCCAGAACGTGACCGCCACCAACGAGTCCTACAACGGCTCGCTGGGTCGCGGCGGCAGCACCACCCTCGGCTTCAACGGCTCGTGGAGCGGCAGCAACCCCAAGCCGGCCTCGTTCACCCTGAACGGGGTGGTCTGTGGCGGCGTCACGCCGACGACGCCTCCGCCCACCACGCCTCCGCCGACGACGCCGCCGCCCACGACGCCTCCGCCCACCACCCCGCCGCCCACGACGCCTCCGCCCACCACCCCGCCGCCCACCACGCCCCCGCCGGGGCAGAAGGTGGACAACCCCTACGTCGGGGTCAAGGGCTACGTGAACCCGGAGTGGAAGGCCAAGGCGGACGCCGAGGCCGGTGGCAGCCGGGTCTCCAACAACCCGACCGCCGTGTGGCTGGACCGGATCGCCGCGATCAACGGCACCACCGACAGCAGCTCCAACGGTGCGATGGGCGTCAAGGACCACCTGGACGCGGCCCTGGCCCAGGGTGCCGGCTACATCCAGTTCGTGATCTACAACCTGCCCGGCCGGGACTGCTCGGCGCTCGCCTCCAACGGTGAGCTGGCCGCCGACGAACTGCCGCGCTACAAGGCGGAGTACATCGACCCGATCGCCGCGATCCAGAGCCAGGCCAAGTACGCCAGCCTGCGGATCGTCAACATCATCGAGATCGACTCGCTGCCGAACCTGGTCACCAACACCTCCGGCAACGCCGGTGGCACGGTGCAGTGTGACGTGGTGAAGGCCAACGGCGCCTACGTCAACGGTGTCGGCTACGCCCTGGCCAAGCTGGGTGCGATCGGCAACGTCTACAACTACATCGACGCCGGTCACCACGGCTGGCTGGGTTGGGACACCAACTTCGGCCCGACCGCCGACATCCTGAAGACCGCCGCCGTCGCCTCCGGCAGCAACGTGAACTACGTGCACGGCTTCATCACCAACACGGCGAACTACTCCGCCCTGAAGGAGCCGTACATCAAGATCACCGACACGGTGAACGGCCAGACCGTCCGCCAGTCCAAGTGGATCGACTGGAACTTCTACGTCGACGAGCTGTCGTTCGCCCAGGCGTTCCGCACCAAGCTGATCTCGGTCGGCTTCAACAGCAACATCGGCATGCTGATCGACACCTCCCGTAACGGCTGGGGCGGCACCGCCCGGCCCACCGGCCCGGGTGCGACCACCAGCGTCGACACCTACGTCAACGGTGGTCGTGTCGACCGTCGCTTCCACGCCGGCAACTGGTGCAACCAGGTCGGTGCGGGTCTCGGCGAGCGGCCGAAGGCCAACCCCGAGCCGGGCATCGACGCCTACGTCTGGGTGAAGCCCCCGGGTGAGTCCGACGGCTCCAGCTCCCTCATCCCGAACAACGAGGGCAAGGGCTTCGACCGGATGTGCGACCCGACCTACACCGGTAACGCCCGTAACGGCAACAGCATGAGCGGCGCCCTGCCCAACGCGCCGATCTCCGGCGCCTGGTTCTCCGCCCAGTTCCAGGAGCTCATGAAGAACGCCTACCCGGCGCTCTGACGAACCAGCCCGCCGCGGCTGGAGTGAGGCACTGACGCGGCGGGCGCACCCGGGCCCCCGGTCCGACCGCGAGGTCGGGCCGGGGGCCCACCCGTCTCCCCGGGCCCCCGGTCCGGGACCGGACGGTCGTCATGTGGGGCCCGTGGTCTCCCGGTCCCCGGTCTCCCGGTCCCCGGTCTCCGGTTCGCCGCACACCCCACCGGGCGCGAGGCGACCGCGGCGGAACTCAGGGCACGGTACGTTCCACCGCCGCCCGACCCAACTCGGCCAGGTCCCGGCGGGCCCGCTCCAGGTTCTGCGGCGTCAGGTCCTGCCCGCGCGCCATGACCAGGTCCTCCGGCTCCCAGGGCTGCTCGGCCCCGGTGCGGATGTTGTCCCCACCGGCCCCCGTGCCGGTCCCGGTGGCCCCGGTGCCCGCCGCGTACGGGTCACCGATCAGCTCCTCGGTCGACGCGCCGGGCTGGTCACCGGGCGCGACGAACGACGGGTCGGCCGGCCCACCGCCGCCCCGGGCCAGCTGCGGCACGGTGGAGTCGTCGTCCACCGCGGCGGCCACCTCCGGGCGTTCCTCCAACGGTCGGTTCGGGTCACGATCGGTCATGGTGCCGCCCTCCTATCCCAGACGCGTTCCGCGCCCCGGGTACCCCGTCCGGGCGACCCCATGCCGGAGCGGATCAGACCTCCCGGGCCTCCTCGGTGGTGGGCGGCACCACCGGCCGCAGCCACTGCCAGGCCAGCATGAACAGCCCGAAAGCCAACATCGCCAGCCCGGCCCACAGGTTGATCCGGACGCCCTGCGCCTTGTCGATCTCGGCAGCCGAGTCGAAGAGACCGACCAGGCCGACGATCACCCCGTACACCACGAAGAGACCGCCGATGACCCGGCGGATGTCGAACAGCCGGGCGGCGGCGGACCGCTTGCGCTCGTTCTCCGTCTCGACGACCTGCGGGTCGTTCGCCCGCTCGCTGTGCTGGTCCACGCCTGCGCCTCCCTCTCGTGACGGACCGGGCTCAGAAGACCGGGATGTAGAAGAGCACGGCCAGCACCAGCGCGATCGCGCCCAGCAGCACCGGCGAGCGCCACCAGACCTGGTCCCCGGCGAGCACGTCGCCCTTCAGGTCGATCCCGCCCATGCCGTAGACCAGACCCTGCAACTCCTCGGCCCGCTTGGGTCGGGTCAGCGGGGTGACCACCGCCGCCACCACGGCGACCGTGACGAAGGCGATGCCCGCGCCCCAGAAGCTCTCCTCCAGGTCGGAGTTGAAGTGCACCACGCCGGCCTTGTAGAGCAGGTAGGTCGCCAGCGCGGCCAGGGTGCCCGCCAGCAGCGACCAGAAACCGGCCAGGGCGCTCATCCGCCGCCAGAACATGCCGATGATGAAGGTGGCGAACAGCGGGGCGTTGAACAGGGAGAACAGCGCCTGGATGTAGTTCATGATGTTGCTGAACCCGGCGGCGATGAACGCGGTGCCGATGCCCACCACCACCCCGGCCACGGTCGCGATCCGCCCGATCCGGATGTAGTAGTCGTCGGAGCGCTCCTTGCGGACGTACGCCTGCCAGATGTCGTAGGTGAAGACGGTGTTGAAGCCGCTGACGTTGGCCGCCATGCCGGCCATGAACGAGGCGACCAGGCCGGTGACCGCGATCCCGAGCACCCCGTTGGGCAGCAGGTCGCGCATCAGCAGCGGAATCGCGTTGTTGTAGACCAGGTCACCGGACTCGGCTCCCAGCCCTTTGACGGTGACAAGCGCGATCAGGCCCGGGACCACGGTCACCACCGGGATGACCAGCTTCGGGTACGCGGCGATGATCGGCGTACGCCGGGCGGCGCTCATGTTCTTGGCCGACAGCGCCCGCTGCACCTCGGCGAAGTTGGTGGTCCAGTAGCCGAAGGAGAGCACGAACCCGAGCCCGAACACGATGCCCAGCCAGTGCGCGCCGAGCGGGTTGGCGGTGCTGCCGGTGCCCTCCCAGGCGTGCAGCCCGGCCTCGCCCAGCTTGGAGTCGCGGACCGAGTCCATCAGGCCGGCCCAGCCGCCCACCTTGACCAGGCCGATGACGGTGATCGGCACCAGCCCGGCGATGATGACGAAGAACTGGAGCACCTCGTTGTAGATCGCACCGGTCAGCCCGCCGACGGTGATGTAGGCCAGCACGATCGCCGCCCCGATGACGATCGCCAGCCAGAGCGGCCAGCCGAGCAGCGCCTGCATGATCAGCGCCAGCGCGTACAGGTTGACCCCGGCGATCAGCACCTGGGCCACCGCGAAGCTGATCGCGTTCAGCAGGTGGGTCGGCCGGTTGAACCGCAGTCGCAGGTATTCCGGGACGCTGCGCACCCGGGAGCCGTAGTAGAACGGCATCATCACGATGCCCAGGAAGATCATCGCCGGTACGGCGCCGATCCAGTAGTAGTGGACGGTCATGATGCCGTACTGCGCGCCGTTGGCGGCCATCCCGATGATCTCCAGGGCACCCAGGTTGGCCGAGACGAAGGCCAGGCCGGTCACCCAGGCGGGCAGCGAACGCCCGGAGAGGAAGAAGTCGACGCTGGTGCGGATCGCCCGACGGGCGGCGAAGCCGACCCCCAGCACGGTGACGAAGTAGAGCGCCAGGATCCCGTAGTCCAGCACGTTCATGTTCAGTCTGAGCCCGGCACCGTCCATCGCCCGCCACCCCTCTGATCGCGCCGTCGGCACCCGCCGAGCGCGCTATTACCCACCGTGCGGGGTTTCACACCGTCCGTGTGGATTCGGCGGGTGGTTCCGACGACGCCCCGGCCGGAGTGCTCCGGCCGGGGCGTCGAGTGGTGCCGCGGTGGTCGTCAGGGTCGGCGGTGGTCGTCATGGTCGGTCGGTGGATCGGCCCGGGTGGACCGGCGCCGTCGGGGCGTAATGGTCCGCGCGGGGCGACAGCCGGCTGTCCCGGGTCGGCTCAGCGACCCAGCACCCGGTCCAGGAAGTCGCGGTACTGACGGACCGCCACCCGGAGCTGCTCGGTGTCGGCCTCGCCGGCACCCTGCCAGCCCCCCAGCTTCTCCTTCTGCGCGGCGAGCGCTTTGGACAGCGCCCCGATCGCCTCCTCGACGAGCGACTGCGCCTCGCCGGCGGCCGCCCGGGGATCGTCGACGAACCGCAGCTGGACGTCGCGCCAGCGGTCCCGGAAGCCCTGCGCGGCGTCCGCCTCGAACAGCGTGGCGGCGTCGCTGGGCACGGTGCTGTTCGCCGACCGGCCGGCGTCGGCCGAGGCGACCGCGCCGGCCGCGCCGCCTGCTGCTGCCGCCGTCACGACGCCGCCGGCCGTGGTGCCCGGCTCGGTGGTGGTGTCCGGGCCGGTGGTGGTGTCCAGGTCGCCCGTGATGTCCAGGTCGGCGGTGGCGCGGTCCGTCGTGGTGTCCGGGTCGGCGGTGGTGGCGTGGTCGGCGGCCGGGAGGTCGGTGTCCTCGGCGGTGGGGTGCGGGTCGGTGGCCCCGGACGACCAACGGTCCCGGTCGTGGATCCGGTCCGCCGCGGTCGGGTCGGCCCGCTCGTCGTCGAACGGCCCGGTCTGCCCCGGCGCCCCGTCGCCGGGCGCGACGGTGTCCTCGTCCCGGGCGTCCCGCTCGTCCTGCGGTCGCCCGCCGGCCAGGGCCGAGGCGGCCACCGCGTCACCCACGCTGGTCGCGCCGAAGGCGGTCGGCAGGGGCGCCGGCTCGTGGAACTCCGGCCGCCGGTCACCGTCGGGACCGGTCACGTCGTCCCGGTCGGTCAGCGCGTCCCGGTCGCTCACGTCGTCCCGGTCGGTCAGCGCGTCCCGGTCGTGCCGGTCGTCCAGCCCGTCCCGGTCGGCGTCGCCCACGGGGTACGGGCGGGTGGTGTCCAGGTCGTCGTCGGCCTCCGGGTCGTCGAAGGTGCCCCGGTCGTCGAGCGCGTCCTCGGGCGTCCCGGCGTGCCGGTCCCGGCCGTGCCGGCCGGCGGTGTCGGTGTCCTCCGCGTCCGGGGGTGGCACCGCCACCGGGGTGGACCGGACGACCTCCGGGTGGTCGGTGTGGAGCTGCTGCTCGTCCTGGCGCATGGTGGGGTTCTCCTCAGCGAGTGGTGGCGTCCTGCGGGCGGTCCGGGTGCTGCTGCTGCGCCGGGCGGTGCCCGACCGGGTCCTCGCCGAGCAGGTCGGCGAAGAGCGCCCGGTAGTGGACGACGGCCTGGCGGAGGTCCTCGGTGCCGGCCTCACCGCGCTCGTTGCGCAGCCGGATCTCGTGCGCCTCCCGGAAGTGGGTCAGCGTGCGGGCGTGCTCCACGGAAAGGTGGGCGACCTGCTCGGTGAACTCGCCGGTCGGGTAGCCCCGGTCGGCGATCAGCTGGCTGACCAGCTCGTCGGCGTCGCCGACGGTCTCGGCCGGCGAGTCGACGAAGCGGACCTGCAACTCTTCCCAGGCGGCGGCGTACCGGGCCCGGTCCTGCGGGCTGAGCGGGGTCAGGGTCAGCTCCGCGTGCCGGCGCTCCCGCTCGCGCAGTTCGCGTTCGGCGGCGCTGCGGCTGTCCTGTTCCGCGACCACCCGGTCGTACTCGGGGCCGAACCGGGACCTGAGGGCGCGTCGTCGGTTGGCCACGACGGCCACGGCGACCAGCGCCGCCACCACCAGGACGACGAGAACCAGTAGGACTATCTGCGTGGGCGACATGGCCTCCTCCTTCACCCTCCGGTATTCCCTCCCCGCACTGATCACCAATCCCGATCCGGCGAATTTCCTTCGCCGGTTCGCACCGGACCGTGACGAACCGGTCACGTCGTACGTCCGGGGTCGATCGGGGCGGGCGGTCCGGTCACGTTTTTTCCGCCGGTCCCCGGGGCCGGCCGACGGGTCGTCGGTGGTCGTGGTGGGTGTCGTCGATGCCTGATCAACCCGGGTGCGACCCGGTCCGCCGGGCCGCGACGGCGGGTCCGGCGGCGGCGACGCAGCGGTGACGGCGGGAGACGCACGGTAGTGCTGAGCGTCAGGATTACGTATCCTGCCCAAGGCGCCGTGCCGGTGCCCGGCGTCGATGCCGGACCGCCCGGCCGGTACCGGCGTCACCGCCGACACTCCCGCCCGGGCGAGGAATCATGGACACCCGCGACTGGCCGATCCGCGCCAAGCTGACCGCCCTGGTCGTCACCCCCGTGGCCGCCCTGCTGGCGCTCTGGATCTTTGCCACGACGTTGACCTTCGGGCCGGCTCTCGACCTGCTCGCCGCCCGGACCCTGCTGTCGGACTTCGGTCGGCCCGGCGAACAGGTGGTGGCCGAGCTGCAACGGGAGCGCCGGGCCTCGGTGATCCACCTGGCCGGCACCGACACCCTGCCCGCCCTGGCGCAACAGCGGCGACGCACCGACGAGGCGATCGTCGAGCTGCGTCGGCTGATGGCCGGGGAGCAGCTACGGGACGCCGCAGGCGACCTGCTCAACGCCCGGCTGGACGCGCTCGGCGCCGCCCTGGAGGCGCTGCCCGCCGGTCGGGGGTTCATCGACCGGCGGCAGGTCGACCGGGCCGGCGCGATCGGGCTCTACAGCGGCATGATCTCCTCGGCGTTCCAGGCGTTCGCCGCCACGGCGGCCCTGCCCGACGCGGAGCTGAACCGGCAGGCGCTCGCCCTGACCGCGCTCGGCCGCTCCCGCGAGCTGCTCGGCCAGACCGACGCGGTGCTGGCCGGTGCGTTCGTCACCGGCCGGTTCACCGAGGGCGAACACCTGCGGCTGGTGCAGACCATCGCCAACGAGCGGTTCGTCGCGGAGTCGTCCGTGGCCGACCTGCCGGCCGCCGACCGGGCCGCCTACCAGCGGTTGGTGGAGGGGGAGGCGTTCGTCCGGCTGCGCACCATGCAGGAGCAGCTGCTGACCGTCGGGCCGTCCGCCGTCCCGCCGATCGACGCCCGGACCTGGCAGGCCAGTCAGGAAGCGGTGCAGCAGGAGCTGCGCGACTTCGAGCTGAGCCAGGCCGACGGGCTGGCCGAGCGTTCGGTGCCGGTCGCCGTCACGATCCTGGCCCGGCTCGGTGTGGCCGGGGTGCTGGGGCTGGCGGCGATCGTGGCGTCGCTGCTGGTCGCCGTCCGGGTCGGCCGGACGCTGGCCCGCCGGTTGTCCGCGGTCCGCGCCGCCGCGCTGGAACTGGCCGAGCACCGGCTGCCCGACGTGGTCACCCGGTTGCGCCGGGGTGAGCAGGTCGACGTGGCCCGGGAGGCCCCGCCGCTGTCCTACGGCGCTGACGAGATCGGCGACGTCGGTCGGGCGTTCACCGAGGTCAGCCGGGTGGCGGTCCGGTCGGCGATCGACGAGGTGACGCTGCGACGGGGGTTGAACGAGGTCTTCCTCAACCTGGCCCGGCGCAGCCAGGGGCTGGTGCACCGGCAACTTGCGGTGCTCGACCGGATGGAACGCCGCGCCGAGGACCCGGACGAACTGGCCGAGTTGTTCCGCGTGGACCACCTCGCCACCCGGCTGCGCCGGCACGCCGAGGACCTGGTCATCCTGGCCGGCGCGGCCCCGGGGCGGGGCTGGCGGCAGCCGGTCGCCCTGCTGGACGTACTGCGCGGCGCGATCTCCGAGGTCGAGGCGTACGACCGGGTGGACATCGGCCGGGTCGGGCCGGCCGGGCTACTCGGCCGGGCCGTCGCCGACGTCATCCACCTGCTCGCCGAGCTGATCGAGAACGCCACCGCGTTCTCCCCGCCCGAGCGTCGGGTCGAGGTGACCGGGACGCCCGTCGTCGACGGCTACCTCGTCGAGATCACCGACCACGGGCTGGGGATGTCGCCCCAGGCGATCGAGGACGCCAACCGGCGGCTGGCCACCCCGCCGGAGTTCGATCCGGCCGACAGCGCCCGGCTCGGCCTGTTCGTGGTGTCCCGGCTGGCCGCCCGGCACGACGTCAAGGTCACCCTGCGGGCCGGCACGCCGGTCGGGCTCACCGCGCTGGTGCGTATCCCCGCCGACCTGGTCACCGAGGAGCCGCCGATCGCCGCGCCCACCCGGGACCGCCCGGCGGCGTCGGTGTCCCGGCTGACCACGCTGCCCCGACCACGGACCACCCGGACCACCCGGGAACGGCCGGAGCAGACCGTGCTGCCGTTCGCCCCGGCCCGTACCTCGTCGGTGGAGGCCGCCCCCGACGGCGACGGTCTGCCCCGTCGGGTCCGCCGTCGGGGGCCGGCCGCCCACCAGCTGCCCCCGGCCAGTCAGGACGCGCCCGCCACCCGCTCTCCCGAGGAGGTACGCCGGCAGATGTCGGCCCTCCAGGCCGGTACCGCCCGGGGGCGCCTGGACAGCAGCGGCGTCCACCCGGCGCCGCCGGCCCGGCCCGACCCGACCGCCGGCGACGAGCCGGGACGGACCGACGGCGTCGGGGTGCCACCGTCACCGGCCGGCCCGGCGGCGACGTCCGATTCGACCGCGACTGAGAGGGACGCCTAGTGGTGCACACGACACGGCAGAACGCTGATCTCGGCTGGTTGCTCGACGAGCTGGTGGAACGGGTGCCGGCGGCCCGGCAGGCGGTGATCCTCTCCGCCGACGGCCTGCTGCTCGGCGCGTCCGCCGAGTTGGACCGCTCCGACGCCGAGCACCTCTGCGCACTGGCCTCGGGCTTCTCCAGCCTGGCGAAGGGGGCCAGCCGGCAGTTGGCCGCCGGTGGCGTCCGGCAGACCGTGGTGGAGATGGAGGAGGCGTACCTCTTCGTGACGGCCGCCGGTCAGGGGGCCTGCCTGGCGGTGGCCTGCGCGGCGGACGCGGACATCGGCCTGGTGGCGTACGAGATGGCGATGCTGGTCGTCCGGGTCGGCGAGAACCTGACCGCGCCGGCCAGGGCGGCGGCGGGGATCGCCGATGCGGGCTGAGCAGCCGGGTCACCAGCACGAGTGGTTGGACGGCGCAGCCGGGCCGGTCGTGCGCCCGTACACCCTCACCGGTGGTCGGGTGCGGCCCGCCGTCGGCGGCTTCGACCTGGTGGCCTTCGTGCTGGCCGCGGCGGGCGTCGACCCGTACGGCCAGCCGGGGTTGCAACCCGAGCACCGCCGGCTGGTGGAGTGCGCCCGGCAACCGGTGGCGGTCGTGGATCTCGCCGCCGACCTGGACCTCGCCCTCGGCGTGGTCCAGGTCCTCCTCGGTGACCTGCTCGCCCGTGGGCTGGTCACCGTGCACGAACCGCCGGCCGCCGCCGGCCTTCCCGACAACGACATTCTCAAGGCGGTGGTCAGTGGACTACGTGCGCTCTGAGCGCGACCCCTCACCGGCCCGGTTGCCCCTGGCCCTCAAGATCCTCATCGCCGGTGGCTTCGGTGCCGGCAAGACGACGCTGGTGAGTGCGCTCAGTGAGGTCCGGCCGTTGCAGACCGAGGAGGTGCTGACCGACGCCGGCATCGGCACCGACGACCTCTCCGGGGTGGAGGGCAAGTCGACCACCACGGTGGCGATGGACTTCGGTCGGATCACCATCACCGACGACCTCCAGGTCTATCTGTTCGGCACCCCGGGGCAGGACCGGTTCTGGTTCCTCTGGGACGAGTTGGCCTTCGGCGCGCTCGGCGCGGTGGTGCTGGCCGACACCCGCCGGCTGCCCGACTGTTTCCCGTCGATCGACTACTTCGAGCAGCGCGGCATCCCGTTCGTGGTGGGCGTGAACTGCTTCGAAGACACCCGTCGGTTCGGCGCGGAGGCGGTCCGGCAGGCGCTGGACATCGAGCCGGAGGTGCCCGTGGTGCTCTGTGACGCCCGGGACCGGCAGTCCGGCAAGCTGGTGTTGATCTCGCTGGTGGAGCACGTGGCCCGCCAGCGTGGGGAACCGGTGCCGGTGGGCTGAACCGGCCGGCCGGGTCCCGCCGGCGAGGAAAACCCGGAAATCAGGGGTGACGGCCGGGGATTGCGGGAAGCCTGGAGATCGACGGCGGATTCGGCGGAGGGTGGTTCGGTGACGGGCACGATCGTCCACATCGGCGGTTACACGGCACGGTCGGGCGGGCGCGGGGAGGGCATCGTCGCCGCCCGACGCGATCCGGAGTCGGGGCAGTTGACCCTGCTCGGCACGGTCGCGTCGACCCCGTCACCGTCCTTCCTCGTCCGCCACCCCACCCGGCCGGTGCTGTACGCCGTCAACGAGTTGCCCGAGGGGCAGGTGAGCGCCTTCGACGTCGGCCCTGACGGCGGGCTGAGCCCGCTGGGGGTGTGGTCGACCGGGGGTGCCGAGCCGGCCCACCTGGCGGTCGCCCCCGACGGCGGGCACCTCTTCGTCGCCAACTACGGCGGGGGCAGCGTCGCCGTCCTGCCGCTGGACGGTCGGGGGGTGCCCGGGGAACGCACCGACCTGGTGATCCACCAGGGGCACGGTCCGGACCCGGAGCGGCAGGAACAGGCGCACTGCCACATGGTGTCGCCCGACCCCGGCACCGGCCCGCTGCTCGTCGTCGACCTGGGCACCGACTCGATCTACCGGTACGACCTGGACGCGGCCTCCGGCCGGCTGACGCCGCGGGCCCCCCGGGTGCGGACGGCCCCCGGCACCGGCCCCCGGCACCTGGCCCGGCATCCCGACGGGCGGCGCTGCTGGCTCGCCGGTGAGCTGGACGCGACGGTGACCGCCTACGAGGTGACCGCCGAGGGGGTGCTGCACCAGCGGGGCCGGGTGGACGCGAGCGCGCGGGCCGGCCACGTCCAGCCGTCGGAGATCACCGTGGGGCCGGACGGCCGGTTCCTCTACGTGGGCAACCGCGGGGTGGGCACGGTGGCGGTCTTCGCTCTCGACGGGGATCTGCCGCGGCTGGTCGACGAGGTGGACACCGGTGGGGAGTGGCCCCGGCACTTTACGTTGAGCGGGCGGCACCTCTATGTGGCCGACGAACGGGCCGACATGATCCGGGTGTTTTGGGTCGACCCGGACTCGGGCGTGCCGTCGCCGGTGGGTGAGCCGGTGTCGACCGGCAGCCCGACCTGCGTACTGCCCTGACAGATGCCGGTTGTCCAGGGTGGATTCGGGCCACGTCACGAAACGGTCTGATTACGCAGAGTGCGGAAATAGTGATCAACTGTTTCTCCTGCGTAACTTTCGTCCGAACGGTTGTGGCAGTAAGCGCACGAGATACGCAAGATGGTCAGCGTGTCTGGCCGCCATCGCATGCGTTCAAGTATCCGTGGAGCGGGCGCCGCCGCGGCGGCGACCGCGCTCGTCGTCGTGGTCGGCGGCTCCTGGGTCGGTTACCAGCAGCTGGCCGGACCGTCCTGCTCAGGGGGGATCCAGCTCGGCGTGGCCGCCGCGCCCGAGGTGGCACCGGCCGTCGAGGCGGCGGCGGCCCAGTGGGTGGCGGACGGCGCGGCGGTCGGTGGCACCTGCATCAAGGTGAACGTCGTCGCCTCCGAGCCGGTGGAGGTGGCCGCCGCGGTGGCCAGTAAGCACGGGGCCAGCCTCGCCGGGGTGGGACAGGCCAGCGGCACCGCGGTCACCCCCGACGTCTGGATCCCGGACTCGTCGACCTGGCTGCTGCGCCTCAAGAGCGGCGGCGCCACCGCGTTCGCGCCCGGCAACGGCGCCTCCATCGCCCGCAGCCCGGTCGTGGTGGCCATGCCGCAGCCGGTCGCCACCACCAAGTTCGGCTGGCCGGACAAGAAGCTCACCTGGAACGACATGCTGCGCGCCGTCCGCAGTGACAAGCCGCTGCGGGCCGGCATCGTCGAGCCGACCCAGGACGCCGCCGGGCTCTCCGGCCTGCTCTCCCTGACCGCCGCCGCGAGCGGCGGAGGCGGCGACGCCCAGCAGGCGACCACGGCCGCCCTGCGGGCGCTGGCCACCGGCCGGTCGGCGCTGCGACAGGACCTGCTGGCCCGGTTCCCGCGCTCCAACGACCCGACCTCCATCGCCAGCGCGCTCGGCGCCGCCGCGCTGTCGGAGGAGGACGTCATCGCCTACAACAACACCAAGCCGCCGATCCCGCTGGCCGCGCTCTATCTGGAGCCGTCGCCGATGCCGCTGGACTACCCCTACGCGGTGCTGCCCGGGATCGACCAGACCAAGGCGTCGGCGGCGAAGGTGCTCTTCGAACTGCTCACCACGCAGGGCTTCAAGAACCGGCTGGCCGTGCAGTCGCTGCGTGCCCCGGACGGCAACTGGGGTGACGGCTTCAAGGCACCGCAGGGTGCGCCGAGCCCGGCCGGCGGCGGTACGGCGGTGCCGCCGTCCGGCGGGACCGCCGCGGGTGGCCTGGACCCGGTGGCGATAGACCGTGCGGTCTCCGGCTGGTCGATCGCCACCCAGTCCGGGCGGATGCTCTGTGTCATCGACGTCTCCGGGTCGATGAAAGCCCCGGTCCCGTCGGCCAACAACGCCAGCCGCGAACAGGTGACCGTGGCGGCGGCGAGCCGGGGGCTGAACCTCTTCGACGACTCCTGGTCGATCGGGCTGTGGACGTTCTCCACCGAACTGGTCGGTTCGCGGGACTGGCGGGAGATCGAGCCGATCAACCCGCTCTCCGGCAACCGGGCCAAACTGGAGCAGGGGCTCGCCGGCATCCGTCCGTCCAGCGGCGACACCGGCCTGTACGACACCATGCTGGCGGCGTACAAGACGGTCCAGGACGGTTGGGAGCCCGGCCGGGTCAATTCGGTGGTGCTGTTCACCGACGGTAAGAACGAGGACAAGAACGGCATTTCACAGAGTGCATTGATCACCCGGCTCAAGCAGCTCAACGATCCGGAGCGTCCGGTGCAGGTGGTCATCATCGGCATCGGCAGCGAGGTCTCCAAGACCGAACTCCAGTCGATCACCAGCGTCACCGGTGGTGGCGCCTTCGTCACCGAGGACCCCTCCAAGATCGGTGACATCTTCCTGAAGGCCATCGCGTTGCGTCCGAACGCGCCGCGTTGAGCCATCGCACAGGGCAAACAAATCGCTGCATTCGGTGAGAAATAATGCGGTGATGGGATTCCACCATCTCGGCGGCGAAAGAAAACTGACAGTAATGCGTCCGAAGCAATAGGTGAGCATCATTGTGGGGCAGGATGTCGGGAGCGCTCCGGCCGGCAGGCCCCGCCAGCGGTGAGCATCGGGCTCGGAGCCGACAAGTGTGATGTGGGGGAGGTTGGGTGACCTCGGCAACGCTGTCCACGCCCGTCCGTACCCCGCCGTCGGCGCCAGGTCGCCGATCGGCGGGTACCCGTTCCCAGGCCAACCAGCGGGGCTACGTCCGCACCCTGGTGGTGCTGGACACCGCCGTGCTGTCGCTGGCGGTCCTCGCCGGCTACGCCACCCGCTTCGGCGACGCGGTGCCGCGCGGCTCCGAGATCCCGTACGTGGTGGTGGCACCGGCCCTGGTGCTGGTCTGGTTGGTCTCGCTCAAGGCACTGCGCTGCTACGACGACCGGGTGCTCGGCTACGGGGCCGACGAGTACCGGCGGGTCAGCGGGGCCAGCCTGCGCCTGGCCGGTGGGGTCGCGATCGCCGGTTACATCTTCGACGTCGGGGTCTCCCGGGGTTTCCTCGGCATCTCCTTCGCCGTCGGCACGGTCGGGCTGGTGGTCACCCGGTTCGCCGCCCGTAAGGCGCTGCACCGGGCCCGCTGCCGGGGCGACGGATGGTCCCGTCGGGTCCTCGTCGTCGGGGACACCGCGCACGTGCTGGAGTTGGTGCACACCCTGCGTCGGGAGCCGTACGCCGGCTACCACGTGGTCGGCGCGTGCATCCCCGACGCGCTGCTCGCCCCCGTGCCGCAACGGCTCAGCGACGTGCCGGTGGTCGGCTCCCTGCGGGGCATCCCGGAGGCGGCCGCCGCGATCGGCGCGGACACCGTCGCGGTCACCGCGTCCGGCGAGTTGACCGCGACCCGGCTGCGCCGGCTGGGCTGGCAGTTGGAAGGCACCGGGATCGACCTGGTGGTCGCCCCCGCGCTCACCGACGTGGCCGGGCCGCGCATCCACACCCGGCCGGTGGCCGGCCTGCCGCTGATCCACGTCGAGGCCCCCGAGTTCCGGGGGGCCCGCAAGCTGGTCAAGGAACTCGTCGACCGGTCGGCCGCCGCGGTGGCGCTGGCGCTGCTGCTGCCGCTGGTGGCGGTGATCGCGCTGGCCGTCAAGCTGGACAGCCGGGGCCCGGTGCTGTTCCGGCAGACCCGGGTCGGGCAGGGCGGCCAGGAGTTCGGGGTGCTGAAGTTCCGCACCATGGTGGTCAACGCCGACGCGCTCCTCGCCGAACTGGCCGCCCGCAACGAGACCAACGGGCTGATGTTCAAGATGCGCGACGACCCCCGGGTCACCCGGATCGGCCGGCTGCTGCGGAAGTGGTCGGCCGACGAGCTGCCCCAGCTGGTCAACGTGCTGCTCGGGCAGATGAGCCTGGTCGGCCCCCGTCCGCCGCTGCCCTCCGAGGTGGCCCGCTACGACGGCGACGTGGCCCGCCGCCTGCTGGTCAAGCCCGGCATGACCGGCCTCTGGCAGGTCAGCGGCCGGTCCGACCTGAGCTGGGAGGACGGCATCCGGCTGGACCTCTACTACGTGGAGAACTGGTCACTCGCCGCCGACCTGACCATCCTGTGGAAGACCTTCGGCGCGGTGCTGCGCGGGCGCGGGGCCTACTGACCCGGCCCCCGCGGCCCGGCCCGCACTCCGATTCACGGGTGCGGGCCGGTCCAGTCCAGGCAGACGACCACCGCGTCGTCGACCAGGTCACCGGCCACGAAGGCGCGCAGGTCACCGATGAGCGAGCGGACCGCGTCCAGCGGCGTCATCGGTCCGGTACGACGCAGGAAGCGCTCCAGCGCCGTCTCCCCGTACCGGACGTGCCGGTCCGTCGCGTCGAGCACGCCGTCACTGAGGACGAAGAGCCGGTCACCGCGGCGCAGCTCGAAACGCTGGTGCTGGTAGTCGGTGCCCTCGAACATGCCCAACGGGAACTGTTTGTCCAACACCTGCTCGGTGACCTCGCCGTCGCGCAGCAGCATCAACCGGGGTGACCCGGCGTCCACCGCGGTCAGTACACCGCTGCCCAGATCCAGCTCCATGACCAGGGCGGACAGGTGCTGCTCACCCCCGTGCAGGGCATAGATCGCCTGGTCGGCGAGGGCGACCTGGTCGGCGAGGCCCAGTCCGCCCCGGCGGGCGTTGCGCAGCGCGTGGGTGGCCAACGCGGTGAGCATCGAGGCGGCCACCCCCTCACCCGTCCCGTTGATCGTCGACAGCCACAGCCGGTCACCGTCGTCGGACCAGTCGAAACTGTCCCCGCGCACCGCGTACGCCGGTTCGAGCTGGCCGGCGAGGCGGAACGACGGCCGGTCCCGGCTGCGCCCCGGCAGCAGTTCCCACTGCATCTCGGCGGCCAGGGTGAGCCGGCGGGCCCGGCGCGAGGTGCGGTACACGTCGGTGCCGGCGGTGACGGCGGCCAACTCGTGCCCCAGGGCGGTGGCGATGCGGGCCAACTCGTCGACGGTGGCCCGGTCGTCGGGCACCGGGGTCAACCGCAGCACCCCGCGCCGTTCACCCCGCATCCCGACGGGGAACCAGCCCACCCCCTCGGTGAGCACCGGCTGCTGGTGGTCGAAGCAGCGCCAGGCCGGGTGACCGGGGCCGCTCACGGGCTCCCCACCGGCCAGCGGCAGCAGCACCGACAACCGGTAGTCGACCTGGAACAGCTCCACGTCGGTGATCCGATAGGCCCGTGTCAGCTCCCCGGCGAGCCGGTCCAGCAGCAGGTCCGCCGGAGATTCGGTCAGCACCTGCCGGGCCCGGGCCTCGGGTCCGCTCGTCATCACGCCTCCTGAAAGCGCAGATCCCCTGGTACGGGGGGTAGTCTCGGGCCCACCATGGCCGAAGAGAGTGGTCCTTACGGATCAGACGTGAGTATGGCCGCCGAGTTGGACGGCGCGACAGGGACCCTGCTGTCTGTGTGGGAGGCGGCCCGGGAGAACACCACCAGCCGGCTGTCCGGCGCGCAGTTACGCGCCGTCATGGTGGTCGAGCGGTACGACGGGATCAACCTGCGCCGGCTCGCCGCCCTGCTGAACATGTTGCTCTCCTCGGCGAGCCGGCTCTGTGACCGACTGGTCGCCGCCGGCATGCTGGAGCGGGAGCCGGGCCGGTCGGACCGACGGGAGATCGCCCTGCACCTGACCCCGGAGTCCATCCGCCTGCTCGCTGAGCTGCGGCGGGACCGCCGGCAACGGCTCGCCGACGTGCTGGCCGGGATGAGCGGCGAGGGGCGGCAGGCACTGCTGCGCGGTCTGGTGGAGTTCGACCGGGTGGCGCGGGCCCGGGAGGGGGAGACCGGGCCGGCGGTGGAGTTCCGGTCGGCACCGCACCCACCCACCCAGCCCGGTCCGGGCTCCGCCGAACCACCGGCGGCCCGCTCGGCCTGACCCGGGCCGGTCACGGTGGCGTGGCCAGTGCGGCCAGTGCGGTCCGGGCCGGTCACGGTGGCGTGGCCAGTGCGGTCCGGGCCCGGTGCAGGTGGTCGGCCGAGCGGGGATGCTCGGTCAGCGCGGTGGCACACACCCGCAGCACGTCGTCCAGCAGCCGGGCCCCGTCCCTGGTGTCGAGCACCCCCGCCTGCCAACGGACGAACTCGACCAGCAGCTGCGGGTCGCCGATCCGGATCGCCGCAGCCAGCGCGTCGACCAGTTGGGCGACGACCCCGGCGACCTCCTCTGCCCGTTCCGCCACGGGGGTGACCTCGCGGAGCACGAGCTGGACGAGTTCCCGGCGGCGACGCAGCACCGGTACGTACTCGTCGGAGCCGGCCGTCGGCGCGGCACCGGTGTGCGGGGCCGCGAGCAGCGGGCCGGACAGCAGCCGGACGGCGTCCCGGGCGGTGGCGCCCCAGCCGGCGGCACCGACCGTGGTGGCCCAGCGGCCCTCGGGGCCGAAACCGGGCCCGCCGGCCACCACCGGCACCCCGGCCGCCCGGCACGCCTCGACCATCCGCCCCGCCCGCACCAACCGGCTCGGCTGCACGCAGCTCAGCAGCACCGCGTCCGGGCCGGTCTGGTGCAGGTAGGAGACCAGTTGCCGGACCGGCACACTGGCGCCGAGGAAGGTGACCCGCCAGCCGGCGGCGCGGACCACCTCCATCACGATCCGGGCGGCCAGCGCGTGCCACTCGCCTTCGACACAGGCCAGCACCACGTGGCCCCGGTCGTCCGTCGGGGCGGTGTGGGCGGCGACCACCTCGACCACCTGCTCGCTGACGTGGGTGGCCGCGTGCTCCTGGGCGATGCTCCACCGGCCGGACAGCCAGCGCAGCCCCACCTCGCGCTGCGCGACGGCGACCAGGTCTACCAGGACGTCGGCCACCGAGGCACCCGCGTCCAGCAGCCCGGTCGCGAGCCGGGTGGCGCCGACCAGGTCGGCCCGGTCCAGGCAGCCGAGGTACGCCTGGACGACACCCGGTGCGACCCGCCCCGGCCCGTCCGGTGTGACCCGCCCCGGATCTTCCGGTGGCAGTCGGCGCGTACCGGCCGGTTCCTCGCCGGTCGCCCGGCCCGGTTCCTCCCGGGTGGGTTCGTCCGGGGTCGGTCGGGTCACGCGGGGTCCGCCGCGCAGACGGCCAGCATCGCGATGTCGTCGTGGCTCTCGCCGTCGAGCCACTCGTCGACGAGCTGGAGTAACCAGTCGATCACGGCGGACGGCGGCAGCCCGGCCACCGAGGCGAGCGCCTGCCGGAGCCGGTGCTCGCCGAACATCTCGACGGCCGCCGATCCACCGCGCGCCTCGGTCACCCCGTCGGTGTACGCCAGCAGCAGTTCCCCCGGGGCGAGCCGCACCTCCACCTCGGCGAACGTCGCCGTGGCGAACGCACCGATCGGCATCCCGCCCACCCGCACCTCGACGATGCTCCCGTCGGCGCGTACCACCAGGGGGGACGGGTGCCCGCCGCCGGCGATCCGGACCCGGACCCCGCCGTCGGACCCCGGCTCGGTGGTGCCCAGCAGCAGGGTGGTGAACTGGCTACGCCGGGCGGCGTCGGGGGAGTCGAACAGTGCCCGGTTGAGCAGTTGGACGAGTTCGTGGGGGCGCTGCTCGACCAGCCGCAGGGTCTGCAACGACTGGCGTACCCGGCCGGTGAGCACGGCCGCGCCGACCCCTTTGCCGCAGACGTCGCCGAGGGCGAACAGGGCGCCGGTGGCGGTGGGGAAGACCTCGTAGAAGTCGCCGCCGATGCGCAGGCTGTCCCCGGCGGAGCGGTAACCTCCGGCGAGGGTGACGCCGGGCACCGGGGGCAGCTGCGGGGGGAGCAGGCTGTGCTGGAGCACCCGGGCCAGGTGCGCCTGTTCGCCGTAGAGGTCGGCGGCGGCGACCGCGGACCCGGCGCGGGCGGCGAACTCCCTGGTCAGCTCGATGTCGCGCGGGTCGAAACCGGCCCGCCCCGCCCGCCGGACCAGGATCAACGCGCCGGCCGGCCCACCCGCGCTGAGCATCGGGCTGATCAGCACGGTCCCGGGGCGGCCGAAGGTCTCCGGCAGGACGGCGGTCAGGTCGGCCAGCTCGGCGTCGAGCCAGGGGCTGGGATCGGTGGACTCGCCGTCGAGCGCCTCGACGAGCCCGGGGACCGCGCCGGCCAGTTGCCGGCTGGCGACCCCGCCGACCGGGCCGGGTTCGCCGTCGGCGTACCGCAGCCAGTGCGGGAGGTCCTCGCCGGGCTGTGGTGACCGGTGCACGACCAGCGCGACGTCCGCGAGGTAGGGCACCGGCAGGGTGACGGTGGCCCGCAGGGTCTGCTCGCGGTGCAGGGACAGCCCGAGCCGGCTGCCGGCGCGGGCCAGGAAGGCGGTGCGGGAGCGCTCGGCGAGCAGCGCGTCGGTGCGGGCCTGTTCGTCGGTGACGTCGCGGACATACCAGGCGCAGCCGCCGGCGGCGAGGGGGCGGCAGACGCCGCGCAGCCGGCGGCCGTGGTGTTCGGCGTCGAACGTCCCGGTGCCCTCGGTGACCGCCCGGGTCAGCGCCGGCACGGTGTGCGCGGCCAGGTCGACGCCGGGGGCCAGTTCGGGCAGGAGCCGCCCGGCCATCGCGTTGACCAGGGTGACCCGCCCGGCAGGGTCGGTGGTGACCACCGCCTCGGCGAGACCGTCGAGCAGCTCCCGGGCCAGCTGGGGGTCGGCCGGCAGCGACTGGTCCGCCGGCGGTCGGGCCGGCGCGTGCGATACCCGGCCATCCCCGCTGACCGGGCCGGCGTGCCCGTCCCGACGGGTGGTCGTCACCGTCGGTCGCCGGGCGCGTCGGTCTGTCGACCTCTGCGCATGCTGGGAGTGCTCTCCTCGGTAGGAATCGTTGCCTCAGGGAAAGCGTACCGAGGTGGGGTGACGATCGCCCAGCCGACAACCGGGGGTCAGCGCGGGTGGGACAGCCAGCCGGACGGCCGGGCGATGATCCGGCGGACGACCGAACCGGCCCCGCCGACGGCGGCGGATTCGGCCCCGAGCGCCGCCGGGCGGACCGTCACCGGGGACCAGCCGCTGGTGAGCACCCGGTCGTCGAGTTCGGCCAGCACCGGTGGGCACAGCCACGGCGCGAGGGTCGCGTATCCGCCGCCGAGCACGACGGTGTCCAGGTCGAGCAGGTTCACCACCCCGGCGACGGCGACCCCGAGGGCGGTGCCGGCGGCGTTCAGCGCGGCGAGCGCGGCCGGGTCACCGGAGCAGGCCAGGTCGGCCAGCCGGCGGGCGGCGGTGTCGGCGGGCAGGTCCGCGCCCGCCAGCCCGGCCGCGGCCAGCACGGACTCCTGCCCGGCGTACGTCTCCAGGCAGCCCCGGGCGCCGCAGCGGCAGGTGGGACCACCCGGATCGACAGGTACGTGGCCCAACTCGCCGCTCCAGCCCCGGGAGCCACGGAACAGCGCCCCGTCGAGCACGATCCCGGCACCGATGCCGATCTCGCCGGAGACGTGCAGGAAGCTCTGTGGGCCGCCGGGGCGGGCGTGCAGTTCGCCGAGCGCGGCGAGGTTCGCCTCGTTCTCCACCACCAGTGGGGGCACCCCGTCGACCGGGTCGGTGAGGGCGGGGTGACCGGCGAGCAGGGCCGGCACGTCCACGTCCCGCCAGCCGAGGTTGGGGGCGAGTCGGACCAGGCCCCGCGCGTCGACCAGCCCCGGCACGGCCAGGGCCGCCCCGGCCAGGCCGAGTCCGGCGTCGGCGGCGACGGTACGCGCCCGGCGGGCCAGGGCGACCAGGGCGGTGAGCGCGTCGGCGGGGGAGAGGGGCCGCAGGTCGATCCGGCGTACCTCGTGGTGCCGGACGGCGCCGGTGAGGTCGACCACGCAGGCTGCGAGGTAGTCGACGTTGACCTCCAGGCCGAGCCCGGCCGGGCCGGTGTCGCCGAGCAGCAGCCCTCGGGCGGGCCGGCCGGCTCCGGTGCGGGGCGCGGGATCGGCCTCGGTGACTAGCCGGCCGGCGATCAGGTCGTCGACGACCGCGGACACGGTGGCCCGGGTCAGGCCGGTGTCGGCGGCGATCTCGGCCCGGGAGGGTGGCCGGTCGGTGTCGGCGATCCGCCGCAGCACCACGGCGAGGTTGAGTTCGCGCAGGCTTCCCTGGCGGACCGCGCCGACGGTCCGGGTCTCGGTCACCCCTTGACAGTGCCACAGCACGGCCATTTAATTCAACCACTGAACAAATTGCGGGCGACACACCCACCGCCACCACCATCATCCCCACCGGAGGTCTGCCATGGCACCCCGTCCCACCCCCGCCGACAAGTTCTCCTTCGGGCTCTGGACGGTGGGCTGGCAGGCCCGTGACCCGTTCGGCGACGCCACCCGCCCCGAGCTGGACGCCGTCGAGGCCGTGCACCGGCTCGCCGAGCTGGGCGCGTACGGCATCACCTTCCACGACGACGACCTGATCCCGTTCGGTGCCGACAACGCCGCCCGGGAGGCCCAGCTCGCCCGGTTCCGCAAGGCCCTCGACGAGACCGGGCTGGTCGTGCCGATGGTCACCACCAACCTCTTCACCCACCCGGTGTTCAAGGACGGCGGTTTCACCAGCAACGACCGTGACGTGCGGCGCTACGCGCTGCGTAAGGTGCTGCGCAACGTCGACCTCGCCGCCGACCTGGGTGCCAAGACCTTCGTCATGTGGGGCGGCCGGGAGGGCTCCGAGTACGACGTGGCCAAGGACATCCGGGCCGCGCTGGACCGCTACCGCGAGGCCGTCGACGTGCTCTGCCAGTACGTCGTCGACCAGGGCTACGACCTGCGGTTCGCCATCGAGCCCAAGCCGAACGAGCCGCGCGGCGACATCCTGCTGCCCACCGTCGGGCACGCGCTGGCGTTCATCTCCGAGCTGGCCCGCCCCGAGATGGTCGGCCTCAACCCGGAGGTCGGCCACGAGCAGATGGCGGGCCTGAACTACGCCCACGGCATCGCCCAGGCGCTCTGGCAGGGCAAGCTGTTCCACCTCGACCTCAACGGCCAGCGCGGCATCAAGTACGACCAGGACCTGGTCTTCGGCCACGGCGACCTGATGAACGCGTTCGCCCTGGTCGACCTGCTGGAGAACGGCGGCCCCAACGGTGGTCCGGCGTACGACGGCCCGCGGCACTTCGACTACAAGCCCTCCCGCACCGAGGACATCGCCGGGGTGTGGGCGTCGGCCGAGGCCAACATGGCGACCTACCTGCTGCTCAAGGAGCGGGCGGCGGCGTTCCGGGCCGACCCGGAGGTCGTCGAGGCGCTCGCCGCCAGCAAGGTCGGCGAGCTGGCCAGCCCGACGCTGGGCGACGGTGAGGGCTACGCCGGGCTGCTCGCCGACCGGTCCGCGTTCGAGGAGTTCGACGTGGACGCGACGGCCGCGAAGGGCTTCGGCTTCGTCCGGCTCAACCAGCTCGCCGTCGAGCACCTGCTCGGCGCGCGCTGAGGCGGCCCGGCATGCCGCTCGTCGCCGGGGTGGACTCGTCCACCCAGTCCTGCAAGGTGGTGATCCGGGACGCGGAGACCGGCGCGCTGGTCCGGGAGGGCCGCGCGCCGCACCCGGACGGCACCGAGGTCGACCCACGGGCCTGGTGGGATGCCCTGCTGGCCGCCGTCGAGGCGGCCGGCGGGCTGGCCGACGTGGCGGCCGTGGCGGTCGCCGGCCAGCAGCACGGCATGGTCTGCCTGGACGAGGCGGGCGAGGTGGTCCGGCCGGCGCTGCTGTGGAACGACACCCGGTCGGCCGACGCGGCCCGGGACCTGATCGCCGAGGCCGGCGGCGGGGAGACCGGCCGCCGGTTCTGGGCCGACGCGGTCGGGCTGGTCCCGGTGGCCAGCTTCACCGCCACCAAGCTGCGCTGGCTGGCCCGGCACGAGCCGGAGCACGCCGCCCGGGTCGCCGCCGTCTGCCTGCCGCACGACTGGTTGACCTGGCGGTTGGCGGGCGCCCCCGGCCTGGCGGCGCTGCGCACCGACCGGGGTGACGCCAGCGGCACCGGCTACTGGTCGCCGGCCACCGGGCAGTACCGACCCGACCTGCTGGAACAGGCGTTCGGTCGGGTCGTCGAGGTGCCCACGGTGCTCGGCCCGGCCGAGCAGGCCGGGGTGCTCGACCCGGGCGTGCTGGCCGGTGGTCGGGCGGTCCCGGGCGACGCCGCCGACCGGCCCGACGCGGCCCAGCGCCCGTCGTCGCCGGGCGGGGACGTCCTGCCCGGTCCCGGCACGGGGGAGATCCTGCTCGGCCCCGGCACCGGGGACAACGCCGCCGCCGCGCTGGGCGTGGGCGCGGGTCCGGGCGACGTGGTCGTCTCGATCGGCACCTCCGGCACCGTCTTCGCGGTGGCGGACACCCCCGCCGCCGACGCCGGGGGCGCGGTGGCCGGCTTCGCCGACGCCACCGGCCGGTTCCTGCCGCTGGTCTGCACGCTCAACGCGGCCCGGGTGCTCGACTCGGCGGCGACGCTGCTCGGCGTCGACCTCGACGCGTTGTCCGAGTTGGCGTTGAGCGCCCCACCCGGGGCGGACGGCCTGGTCATGGTGCCCTACCTGGAGGGGGAGCGGACCCCGGACCGGCCCACCGCCACCGGCTCGGTGCATGGCCTCACCCTGCGCACCGCCACCCCGGCCCACCTGGCCCGGGCGGCGGTCGAGGGGATGCTCTGCGCGTTGGCCGACGGCCTCGACGCGCTGGTCGCCCAGGGGGCCACGGTCGAACGGGTGATCCTGGTCGGTGGCGGGGCCCGCTCGGCGGCGGTCCGCCGGATCGCGCCGCAGGTCTTCGGTCGCCCGGTGCTGGTGCCCCCGCCCGGGGAGTACGTCGCCGACGGCGCGGCCCGCCAGGCCGCCTGGCTCGCCCTGGGTGGCGCGACCCCGCCCACCTGGGCGCCGAGGGACACCGAGGAGTACGCGGCGGAGCCCGTCCCCGCCATCCGGCAGCGGTACGCCGAGGCCCGCGACCACACCCTCGACCGGGTGGCCGCGACCGGGGAGTGATCCACCCGACCGGCGACGTCGACCGGTGACCGGCGCACGGGGGCCGGTCACCGGTCGACGACCGGGTCCCCCGTGGTCCTGCCGGTCACCTCCGACGAGGGCCCGGCCGCCCGTCGGGCGTGGTGATCCCGCAGGGACGGGGTCGGCGGTGCCGCCCCGGCGGGGGTGCCCGTCGGGCCGGGGGACCCACCTGGTTGGCTGCCGGACATGACCGGCAGCAGGATGCCCCGGCGCGGAAACACGGCGCACCGCCTCTACAGCGTCGTGGTGTTCGTGGTGCTCGCCTCGCTGGACAACGTGGCGATCGGCCTGGTGCCTCCGCTGTACGGGCCGATCTCCGGGGCGCTGGGGGTGCCGCAGCGGATGCTCGGCCTGGTCACGGCGGTGAGCTTCCTGGTCAGCGCGGTCGCGGCGGTGGCCTGGGCGTACGTCGGCGACCGGACCAACCGCAAGCCGCTGCTGATGGTGGGCACACTGGTCTGGGCGGCCGGCACCGGCGGCAGCGCGTTCGCCACCGGCTTCCCGACGTTCCTCGCCGCGCAACTGGTCGCCGCGGTCGGGTTGGGCGCGGTCGGCTCGGTCGGGTTCTCGGTGGTGACCGACCTGATCTCCCCGCGTCGCCGGGGGCTGGTGATGAGCTTCTGGGGGCTGTCCCAGGGGGTCGGCACCCTGGCCGGTACGCTCACCGGCGGGCTGCTCGGCGCGACTGACTGGCGACGCCCGTTCCTGCTGCTCACCGTGGTCGGTCTGGCCGCCACGGTGGCCTACCTGCTGACGTACGACATCCGGCGCGGGCAGAGCGAACCGGAGCTGGCCGGGGCGATCGAGGCGGGCGTCGAGTACGACTACCGGATCACCCGGGCCGACCTGCCGCGCATCCTGGGCCGGCGGACCAACCGCTGGCTGATCATGCAGGGCCTCACCGCGCAGGCGGCGTTCGGCTCGCTGGTGTGGCTGCCGGTGCTGTTCGCCGAGCGGGCGCAGGGGCAGGGCTACTCGGCGGCGACGGCGGTCGTGGTGGGCAGCGTCTTCGCCACCCTGTTCCAGCTCGGCGGGGTGTTCTCCATCGTCGGCGGGCTGGCCGGGGACGCGCTGCAACGGCGTACCCCCCGGGGGCGGGCCCTGGTCGCGGCGGTCGGCATCCTCGCGGCGCTGCCGTTCTACCTGGTGCTGTTCTTCGTGCCGATCCGGATCGACGTGCCCGACGGCGGCGGCACCGGCGCGGTGGTGGGTGCGGTGCTGGCCAGCGTGGTGACCGAGCCGACGGTCGGGCTGAGCCTGCTGACGGCCCTGGTGGCGTTGGCGCTGACCTCGGCGAACTCGCCGAACTGGTTCGCCCTGATCGCCGACGTCAACCCGCCGGAGCACCGGGGCACCGTCTACAGCCTGGGTAACCTCGTCAACGGGGTCGGCCGGGCAGCCGGCAACGGGCTGGTCGGGGCGGCCTTCCACGCGTTGCGGGTGGCCTTCCCGCCGCCGTTGAACTACGCGGTCGGGCTCGCCGCGTTCCAGCTCTTCTTCATCCCCACCGGGCTGATGTACTGGCTGGCCTCGCGCACCTCACCCCGTGACATCACCGCGGTCCGCGACCTGTTGCACGATCGCGCCGCCCGCCGCTGACCTGCCCGCCGCTGACCTGCCCGCCGGGGCCCGCCTGGCGGGGTCCGCCTACCGGGGCCTGCCTACCGGGGCCTGCCTACCGGGGCCTGCCTGCCGGGGCCGGGTCGCGGAGGTGGGGTCGCGGAGGCGGGGCGGTCCGGCCGCCTCCGGCTTAGCTGGGCACGGTCGGACCGCTCGCGTGTGGTCGGGCCTGGTCGCGCGGCTCGTGTTCGCGCTGCTCGCGTTTGGTCGGGCCCGGTCGCGCTGTTCGGGTGTGGTTCGCGCTGTTCGGGTGTGGTTCGCGCTGTTCGGGTGTGGTCGGGCCGGCCGCGCGGCTCGCGCGTGGTTCGCGCTGTTCGGGTGTGGTCCGCGCCGTTCGGGTGTGGGCGGGAACGGGCCGTGTCGCTCCCGCTCGGTCGGGCCGGGCAGGTACACCCCGTCGCGTCCTTTCGAGCTGATGACGTTGACGGATCACCAGCCAGCCCGAACGCGTCGCCGTCCGTGGCCCGTCGTCGTGCCTGAGAGGCCGGTGCGGGCGGGACGGGACTTCCGGGCCGATCGGCTTGGGGCGGGCCTTCCGCCGCAGAGCTGCTGTCGTCACTTTGGTGGGTGCATGTCATCCGGGTCGGTGAGTCGCTGACGTCATCAGCTCGAAAGGACGCGACCGGCAGTACCCGGGCCGGTCCCGTCCCGCCCGGCAGGTGTCACCGGTGAGCCCGAGCGCCGGGCACCGTCGGGGAGCTGCACCGCCCGAGCGCCGGGCACCGTCGGGAGCGAAGCCGCCCGAGCGCCGGGCACCGCCGGGCGTTGCACCAACGGTGGATGCAGCGCCCGGCGGTGCCGGAGTGGGTCAGGAGTGCCGGACCCAGACCGTGACGTCGGTGGGAACCCGGCCGTCAGCGTCCAGCGGCGCGCTGCTGTGCAGCAGCTCCCCGGCCGGCGGCGGCACCGCGGCCGTGCCGAAGTTGGTCAGCACGGTCAGCCCGGCGTTGCGGAAGATCAGCGTCTCGTCGCCGGAGGAGAGCCACTCCAGGGTGCCCCGGCCCAGGCCGTGCTCGCGGCGCAGCCGCAACGCGGTCCGGTACGTCTCGTACGTCGAACCGGCCACCCCCTGCTGCCGGTCCAGGGCGTACTCGGCCCACAGCGGCGGTTGCGGCAGCCAGCTGGCGTCGGTCGGGCCGAAGCCGTACGACGGGGCGTCGGCCTCCCACGGGATCGGCACCCGGCAGCCGTCCCGGCCCCGCTGGGTGTGGCCGCTGCGCTCCCAGGTCGGGTCCTGCCGGGCCTCGTCGGGCAGCGTGGTGTGCTCCGGCAGCCCCAACTCCTCGCCCTGGAAGAGGTAGGCCGAGCCGGGCAGGGCCAGCATCAGCAGGGTGGCCGCCCTCGCCCGGCGCAGGCCCAGCGCGGCGTCCGGCTGGGGGTCGCCGATGCCGATTCCGTTGGGTCGGCCGCCCTGGGCGGACAGGCCCATCCGGGAGGCGTGCCGGATGACGTCGTGGTTGGACAGCACCCAGGTGGTGGGGGCGCCGACGGCGTCGGTGGCCTCCAGCGAGCGGGTGATCACCGCGTACTGGGCGGGGGCCGTCCAGGCGGCGAGCAGGTACTCGAAGTTGAACGCCTGGTGCATCTCGTCGGGGCGGACGTAGCGGGCGATCCGTTCGGCCGGCTCCACCCACGCCTCGGCGACCAGGATCCGCGCGCCGTCGTAGGAGTCGAGCACCTGCCGCCAGTCCCGGTAGATCTCGTGGACGCCGTCCTGGTCCCACATGGGTGGGCGCGGCTTGTCCGCCTCGTTGCCGGAGAGGATCTCCTGCGGCTCCTCCCAGTTGGCCAGGTCGGCCTGCTTGATCAGGCCGTGCGCCACGTCCACCCGGAAACCGTCGACCCCCCGGTCCAGCCAGAACCGGAGCACGTCCAGGAACTCGGCGCGGATCTCCGGGTTGTCCCAGTTGAGGTCGGGCTGGGCGGTGTCGAACAGGTGCAGGTACCACTGGCCGGGCCGGCCGTCGGGCTCGACGAGCCGGGTCCAGGCGGGGCCACCGAAGACGCTCTGCCAGTCGTTGGGCGGCGTCGCGCCGTCCGGGCCGAGGCCGTCGCGGAAGACGTACCGGGCCCGCTCGGGGCTGCCGGGGGCGGCGGTGACGGCGGCCCGGAACCAGCGGTGCGCCGACGAGGTGTGGTTGGGCACCAGGTCGACGATCACCTTGAGGCCCTTCGCGCGGGCCTCGGCGATCAGCGCGTCGGCGTCGGCCAGGCTCCCGAACAGCGGGTCGACGTCGCGGTAGTCGGCGACGTCGTAGCCCGCATCGGCCTGCGGCGACGGGTAGAACGGCGACAGCCAGACGGCGTCGACACCCAGCTCGGCCAGGTGCCCGAGCCGGGCGGTGATGCCGGGCAGGTCACCGATGCCGTCGCCGTCGGAGTCGGCGAAGGACCGCGGGTAGATCTGGTAGATGACGGCTTCGGTCCACCATCCGTGGGCCACGCCCATGGACTGGTCCTGCTGCCTCGCGTCGGTGTTCAGAGCCTTCTCCCTGTGTCGAACGTGCCGTGCCGTGCGGGGGTGAATCCGTTCAGTGTGCCCGGGGAGGGGCGGTCGATTCCCGTACCACCAGCCGAGTGGGCAGGATCACCGGCGGCATCGGTGTGGTGCCGTCGCCGCCGGCCCCGCGGGGAGCCGGCACCCGTCCGGCGTACGGCTCGACGGTGCCGGTGCCCAGCGGATCGAGCAGCAACCGGGCGGCGAGGCGGCCCTGCTCGGCGGCGGGCTGGGCGATGGTGCTCAGCCCGAGCACGCCGGACAGGTCGTGGTCGTCCACGCCGATCACGCTGACGTCCTGCGGCACCCGCAACCCGGCGTCGCGCAGCGCGGTCATCGCGCCCATCGCGATCTCGTCGCAGGCGGCGAAGATCGCCGTGGGTGGTTCGCCCCGGGCCAGCAGTTCGACGGTGGCCTGGTTGCCGCCGTCGATGGTGAACTGCGACTCCATGTCCAGGCTGGGATCGGGGCGCAGACCCGCGCGGCGCAGCGCCTCCCGGTAGCCCCGACGACGGTCGGTGTGGGTGGTGAAGGCCAACTCGTCGGTCGGGTCGCCGGAGATGTGGGCGATCCGTCGGTGGCCCAGGTCGAGCAGGTGCCGGGTGGCGGTCCGGGCCGCCGCGACGTCGTCGATCCGGACGCAGGGCCAACCCGGCACCGTGCTGCCGGAGCTGATGGTGATGCCGGGCAGGTCCAGCTCGGCCAGGGCGGTCAGGTCGGCCGGCCGCAGCGGGGTGGCGACCAGCACGATCGCGTCGACCCGCTTGTGCAGGTTGGCGGTGCGCAGCACCCGCTGCCGCACCTGCTCCCGCCCGCCGAGGTTGTAGAGCAGCAGGTCGTAACCGGAGTCGTGGAGGAACTCCTCGACCGCCTCGACGACGGTGCCGAAGAACCAGCGGGTGATCCGGGGGACCACCACGGCGACGGTGCCGGTCCGGCCGCCGGCCAGTCGGGAGGCGCTCGGCGACACCGCGTACTGGAGCTGTTCGGCGGCGGCGAGCACCCGGCGGCGCGTCGCGGCCGACACCGTCGGCAGGCCGCGCAACGCCCGTGAGACGGTGGCGGTGGAGACCCCGGCCAGCCGGGCCACGTCGTCGATCCTGGTCACGCTGTGGTTCCCCCGCTCCGCGCCGCCCTCCGCCGCCGCCCGGTGCTGCCGGGCGGCGGCGAACGGACCTCAACCCTTGACGCTGCCGGCGAGCAGACCGCGCACGAAGAAGCGCTGCAACGACAGGAACACGACAAGCGGTACGACGATCGAGACGAACGCGCCGGCCGTGAGCCGCTGCCACTCGTTGCCCCGGGTGCCGGCCATCTCGGCCAGCCGCACGGTGAGCGGGGCGGTCTCGTTGCCGCCCCCGGCGAAGATCAGTGCGACCAGCAGGTCGTTCCAGACCCAGAGGAACTGGAAGATGCCGAAGGCAGCCAGGGCCGGGGTGATCAGCGGTAGCACGATGGTGCGGAAGATCTTGGGGTGGGTGGCCCCGTCGACCCGGGCCGCCTCCATCAGGTCCCGGGGCAGCTGCGAGACGAAGTTGTGCAGCAGGAACACCGCGAAGGGCAGCGCGAAGCAGGTGTGCGCGAACCACACCTGGGCGAACTTCTGCTCGTCCACCAGGTTCCAGGCCGGCATCAGCTGCACACCGGCCACGGTGACCCCGGTCGAGAAGAACTTCAGCAGCGGCACCAGGGCCATCTGCAACGGCACGATCTGCATCGCGAAGATCGCGATGTAGAGCCAGTCCCGCCCCCGGAAGTTGATCCAGGCCAGTGCGTACGCGGCGAGCGAGGCGAAGGCCAACGGGAACAGCACCGAGGGGATGGTGATGGCCAGCGAGTTGATGAAGTAGCTGGCCAGCTGGCCCGACGAGGAGGAGGAGCCGAAGAGCACGTCCTGGTAGTTCTCCAGGGTGAACTGCGGGTCGGTGAAGAACGTCCACCAGCCGGTGGACTTGATCTCCGCCTCGGGGCGGAACGAGGAGATGAACAGGCCGAAGGTCGGGATCGTCCAGAGCAGTGCGATCACGATCGAGACCAGGGTGGCGGTGCGGCTGTTGAGCCGGTTACGGACCCGGCCGGCGGTGGTGGTCGGTTTCCCGGCGGCCTGGGCCCCGGCTCCGACGGTGGGCGTGGCGGTGGTCATCTCAGCCCTCCCGCTGTTGACGCAGGTTGCGGATCTGGTAGATCACGATCGGGATCACCAGGATGAAGAGGAAGACCGCCAGGGCGGAGCCCTGCCCGTTCTCGCCGTACCGGAACGCCTGGTTGTACATCTCGTTGGCGATCACGCTGGTGTCGTAGTTGCCGTTGGTGGCCGTCCGGACGATGTCGAAGACCTTGAGCGTGGCGATCGACAGGGTCACCACCACCACGATCAGCGCCGGACGGATGCTCGGCATGGTGATCTGCCAGAACATCTGCCACGGGCTGACCCCGTCGAGGCGGGCCGCCTCCACGATGTCCGCCGGGATCGCCTTGATCGCCGCGGAGAGCACGACCATGGCGAAACCGGCCTGGATCCAGACCATGATGACGATGAGCAGGAAGGTGTTCAGCGGTGAGTCGAGCAGCCACTGCCGGGGTTCTCCGCCGAGGCTGACCACGACCTGGTTGAGCAGGCCGATCTGGTCCTGGTCCTCGCTGCGGTAGGCGTAGACGAACTTCCAGATGATGCTGGCGCCGACGAACGAGATCGCCATCGGCAGGAAGATCAGTGACTTGGCGATGGACTCGAACCGGGCCTTGTCCACCATCACGGCGTAGAGCAGGCCGAAGCTGGTGGCCACCAGCGGCACCAGCAGCACCCAGATCAGGGTGTTGAGCAGGACCCGGACGATCGAGTCCTCGGAGAACATCCAGCTGTAGTTGCTCAGCCCCACCCAGTCTTTGCTGCCGGCGTCCATGAAGGAGAGCAGGACGGTCCGCAGCGCCGGCACCACCAACCCGATGCTGAGCAGCAGCAACGTCGGCAACAGGAAGAACAGCGCGAACAGCCCCTCCCGCGGCTTGCGTCGGCGGGGCAGTGGACCACCGCCGGTCGAGGCGGCGACCAACTGCGCCTCCCGACGGCGGGCGAACCAGGCCGGCACCACGTCGAGGAGCAGGAGCAGACCGCCCACCACCGCGACGAAAGCGATCAGCCCGTACATCAGCATGAGGAACTTCGGCTGTTCCTCAGCGAAGTCGAACTCCATCGACCCTCCCTCTCAAGGGTTCGTTACCCGACGGTGGCCCGGTCCGTCACCACGGACCGGGCCACCGTCTCAGCTCACTTCCAGGTGCTCTCGATGCCGTTCAGCACCGTGTTGGTGTCCTTGCCGTTGATCCAGTCGACCATGCCCTTCCAGAAGGTGCCGTTGCCGACGGCGGCCGGCATCAGGTCGGAACCGTCGAAGCGGAACACGGTCTTCGGGTCCTGGAGGATGCCCACGGAGAGCTTGTCCACCGGGTTCGGGACGTTGGCCAGGTCGAGCTTCTTGTTCGCCGACACCCAGTCACCGATCTTGGCGCGGCTGTTGGCGTACTCGCCGGAGGCGAGGTAGGTCTGCACCGCCTGGACCTCGGGACGGTCGGTGAAGGCCGCGACGAACTCGCCGCCACCCAGCACCGGCTTGCCCTTGGCCGGGTCGATGGACGGGAAGTAGAACGCGAAGACGTCGCCGTCCTCGGCCACCTTGGTGCCCTCGGGCCACTGGTTGGCGTAGAAGGACGCCTGCCGGTGCAGGGCGCACTTGCCGGTGGTGATCGGCACGCCGGCCTCCTGGAAGGAGGTGGTGGCGATGCTCTTCACGCCGCCGAAGCCGCCGTTGACGTACTTGTCGTTCTTGAGGATCGTGCCGGCCCGGTTGAGCGCGTCGACGACCTGCGGGTCGTTGAACGGGATGCCGTGGGTGGTCCACTTGTCGTAGGCCTCGGGTCCGGCCGTACGCAGCAGCACGTCCTCGATCCAGTCGGTGGCCGGCCAGCCGGTGGCGTCACCGGACTCGATGCCGGCGCACCACGGCTTGGTGCCGCTGGCCGCGATGGTGTCGGAGAGCTTGATCAGCTCGTCCCAGGTGGTCGGGGTCGACCAGCCCTTTTCCTTGAAGGTCTTCGGCGAGTACCAGACGAACGACTTGACGTTCGAGCCCAGCGGGGCGCCGTAGAACTGGCCGTTGATGGTGGTGTACTTCAGCCAGTCGGGGGAGTAGTTCGCCTCGGCCTCGGTCTTGGTGGCGGCGGAGACCGGCTTGAGGTTGCCGCCGTCGACGAACCGCTTGATCAGGCCCGGCTGCGGGATGAAGGCGATGTCGGGCGCGTTGCCACCCTGCACCCGGACGGGGAGCTGGGCCTCGAACTCGCCGGAGCCCTCGTGGTCGATCTCGATGCCGGTGCAGTCCTCGAACTGCTTCCAGGACTGGGCCAGCCGGTCGGCCTCGATGTCCCGGATCGACGAGTAGGCGGTGACCTTCTTGCCGTCGAGGTCGCCGTACTTCTCATATGCGGCGCACTCGGCCGAGCCCGCGTCGCTGCTCTTCTTGTCGTTGCCGGTGCCACAGGCGGCGGCGCCGAGCGCCAGCCCCAGCACGCCGGCGATCGCGAGAGCCTGGCGTGATCTGGCAAACGCCATGCCGTTCTCCTTCCTTGCCGGCGCGCCCACAGGTGGGGGAAACCCGACGCCGGTCCGATGAGTCGTCCCCACATGTAAGCGCTTGCATCCCGATCGGTCCACCCCCTGGTGGACACGGCCCGGTAACAATCACGAAACCCTCTCACCGCAGGTGGGCGCGCTCCCACCCGTGGTCACCGAATAGGGGTGGGCAGGGGTCCGTACCGCTTCCCATCGATGGCGATATCTGCCACCCTCAGGGCAGGATATCGAAGAATCTCTACATCGGAGGTGCTGGATGCGTAAACGGTGGTGGAGTCTGCTGGCAGCGTTCCTGCTGGTCACCGGAATCCTGGTGCCGGCCGGCCCGGCGTGGGCCGCACCCACGTTCAAGGTGCCCTTCCCCTGCAACCAGTCCTGGTCCGGCCAGACCCGGTCGGACCACAGCCCGGCGAACGCGATCGACTTCAACCGCACCGACGACGTCGGTGACCCGGTGGTCGCCAGCGCCCCCGGCACCGTCGACCGGGTCACCGACCTCGGCGGTACGAGCTACGGCAAGTACGTCCGGATCGACCACGGCGGCGGCTACACGACCTACTACGCCCACCTCAACGGCTTCAACGTCTCGGTCGGGCAGCAGGTCGGCTACGGCAAGGTGATCGGCTGGGTCGGCTCCACCGGCGGCTCCACCGGCCCGCACCTGCACTACGAGCAGCGCCTCAACGGCGACGACATCAAGGTCAAGTTCAACGGCACGGTCGCGCTGTACTGGGGCACCAAGACGTACACCAGCGGCAACGGCTGCTCCAGCGGCACCGGGTCGGGCACGGTCGACACCGCCGGCACCCCGCTGACCGTGCGGTCCGGGCCGGGCACCGGCTACGCCTCGGTCGGCACGGTCGCCGACGGCACCAAGGTCACCATCGGCTGCCAGACCAGCGGCACCACGGTCACCGGCACCTACGGCACCAGCGCGATCTGGGACCGGATCGGCTCCGGCCGGTTCATCGCCGACGCCTACGTCTACACCGGCCACGACGGCTACATCCCGAACGTGCCCCGCTGCTGAGACCGGACCCGTCGGGCCGGGGGCGGACCCGCCCCCGGCCCGACGACGACCCCCGGGTCGCCCCGGGGCGGCGACGTCAGCTGTTGAGCTGCCAGATCGAGAAGTTCAACGCGGCGGCGAAGGTGACCCAGGCCCAGTAGGGCACCATCAGGGCCGCCGCCGGCCGGGAGATCCGCCAGAAGGCGACCACCGTCACGGCGATCGCCAGCCACATCAGCACGATCTCGGCGAAGGCCAGCCCGTAGCGGCCCGCGCCGAAGAAGAGCGGGGTCCAGATCGCGTTCAGCACCAGCTGGGCCACCCAGGCCCAGACCGCCGGGCCGAAGCCGACCCGCCGCCAGACCAGCCAGCCGGCGACCGCGATCATCGCGTAGAGCAGGGTCCAGACCGGGCCGAACAGCCACGAGGGTGGGGCCCAGGCCGGCTGGCGCAGGGCGGCGTACTCGTCGCTGGTGCCGGACACCCCCAGCCCGCCGATCGCGGCGGCGACGGTGACGGCCGCGCCGAAGGCGAGCAGCATCCACCAGGTCCGCGCGGTGCCGGTCCGCCGGTCGCTCCGGGTTGTCTCCATGGTCAAGATATTTCCCCGGTACGCCCCGGCAAAAACCCGCCCCCGGCCCGGCGTGGGCCGGCCCGGTCGCGTCACCGGGCAGCGGTCGCCCCGGGCGGGGTACCACCCCCGCACAGCATGACGCCGGGGTCGTCGATGCCGGAGGCCCCTGTCTGGGAGGACGGGGCTTCCGGGGGCGACGACCCCGGCGGGTCAGGTGCGGGTACCGGCGTCAATTGAAGATGCTGACACCACCCGGGCCGACCAGAAGGCCGACCACGATGAGGACGATGCCCCACAGGATCTGCCGGCGGAACAGCGCGAGGATGCCGGCGACCACGAGTACGACTGCGAGAATCCAGAGAATCAGCTCCATGGCTGCTGAATACCCGGCGGCCCGATCCCGAAAACCTGCTTCTCAGTCGATTTGATCTCCCAGGTGGAAGACGCTGTACGCCTGCTTGATCACCGGATGGGCGACGTTGCGTACCCGCACCCCGCCGGGCGTGACACCGCGTTCGGTGCCGGCGTGCGCGTGGCCGTGCAGGGCGAGCGCCGTCGGCGCCGAGTCGATCGCCTGACCCAGCTGGTACGACCCGAGGAACGGGTAGATCTCCAACGGCTCACCGGCCAGGGTGTCCGGTACCGGGGCGTAGTGGGTCAGCGCGACGAGCAGGTCGCAGTCCAGCCCGCGCAGCGCCTCACCCAACGCCGCCGCGCTCTCGTTGCTGGTCCGGACGAACGACTTCATCTCCGGCTCGCCGAAGTCGCTGGCGCACCGGCCGGCGAACCCGCCGCCGAAGCCCTTGACGCCGGCCACCCCGAGCCGGCCGCCGGGGCACTCCAGCACCGTGCCGGTCCCCTCCAGCACGGTGATCCCGGCATCCTCCAGCACCTTGACCACCTGCGGCACCTGGTCGCACTGGTGGTCGTGGTTGCCGAGCACGGTGACCACCGGCACCCCGAGGCCGCCGAACTCCTGGGCGACGCAGCGCGCCTCGGCCTCGGTGCCGTGCCGGGTCAGGTCACCGGCGAGCAGCAGCACGTCGGCGCAGTCGGGCAGCTCCTCCAGGGCCGGGCGGAACCGGCCCAGCACGTCGGCGTCCAGGTGGACGTCGCCGACGGCGGCGATCCGGATCATCGGGTCCTCCTCACGGCAGCTCCTCGACCTGGGCCGGCGCCTGGGCGCGGATCACCCCGATGTCGCTGGTGATCGCCTCGTCCGGGAACCGTTCGGCCACCCGACGCAGGATCTCGGCCCGCCGTTGCGGGCTCTCCACCTCGCCGGTGAGGACCAGGCCGCGTTCCCGACGGGCCACGGTGATGCCCTGCTCGGCGACGTCCGGGTCCTCGGTCAGCAGCCGTTGGATCGCCGCCTCGACGTACTCGTCCGGCGGGCCGGCGCTGTGCTCGGTCACGGGGTCTCCCTCTCCTCGGGGATACGGGCGTACGGCACCGGCGTCCCCCCGTACGGGACGACGTCGAGCCGGTCCAGCAACATCAGGAACGCTTCGGCGTACGGCGAGTGCTGGGTCTCCTTGCGTACCCGCTCCCAGTCGATCTGTTCGCGCAGCGACCGGGCCAGCGGCAGGCCCCGGGCGAAGTCGCAGTAGTGCTGGGAGAAGCTGAGCAGCTTGTGCACCATCAGCCGGGTCGCCGACAGCACCGGCATCCGGATGGCGTCCACCGGGCGGATCACGGTGTCGGCGAGGGTCTCGTGCGTGACCGGGGTCTCCACCGGCCGGTGGATCAGGTCCACCATCCGCCCGTCGTCGTAGACCTTGACCAGCCAGTCCTCCGGCGGGCGTTCGGCGGTGAAGCCCTCGTCGGTCAGCGCCTCCAACGCCCGCTCGACGTGCTCCTCGGGGAGCAGGAAGTCCACGTCGTGCTCGCTGGAGTGGCCGCCGTGCGCATAGACGGCGAAGCTGCCGCCGAGCGCGAAGGGGATCTCGTTCTGCTTGAGCACGGCGGCGACCCGCTTGAGGGTGTGCAGGAGGCTGACGTCCCCGCGCTCGGCCATCTGGTCTCTCCCGTCGTGGATGGTCGGTGGGAAATGACGTTGCGTACCCGGCTGCCCGCCCGCCCACACCTGGGCCGGTGGACCGATGCGGTCATCGCGCCCACCGGGCACCCGATCGGACAGCGGGTGTGCGCGGGTCGGATAGTCTGTGCAGGGTGGCCAGATCACGGCGCGCGACCGACGGTAGGCCCCGACTGCGTCGCGTCGCGTTGATCGGCATCGACGGTTCGGGCAAGACCACCCAGGCGCACCGGCTCGCCGCCGCGTTGACCTCGGCCGGGCGGCCGGCCACCTACCACCGCAACGCGAGCGGTCGGCGTTGGCTCGGCCGGGTCGCCCACCGGTTCGGCCGCTCCGACGCACAGGGGCTGGTGGGCCGGGACGGGATGCTCGCCGTGGAGTCCGTGCTGCGCTGGCTGGCGATCGCCGCCGCGCTGCTCAGTTGCCTGGTGACCGGGCGGACCGCCGTGATGGACCGCTACTCCGCCTGCCAGTACGCCAGCATCCGGGCGCACGGTGGCCAGCGGTGGGAGCGGCTGGCGCGGGCCGGCTACCGGGTCTTTCCCGCGCCGCAGGTCACCTTTCTGCTCACCGTCGACCCGGTCGAGGCGTACCGGCGCATCGAGCGACGGGGTGAGGACCACGAGACGATGGGCTGGTTGACCGCCGCCGACGCGGCCTACCGGTCGTTGCCCGAGTACCCGGGTTTCGTGGTGGTCGACGCGGGAGGCGGGCCGGACGAGGTGTCCCGGCGGATCCGGGCGCACCTGGCGCGTTGGCTGCCGCCGGAGGAGGGGGCCGTCCCGGTGGCCGTCGATCCGCCGGACGACACCGGACCGTCCGCCCCGGCGACCGACGGCGTCGGGCGGGAGCCGGTCGCCGCCCAGGCCCGACCGTAGACCGAGGCGATTCCACCGGACCGGCCGAGGTGCGTCAGGCTGCGCAAATGGGAGTCTGTGCCGGAACGCCCCCGGTGCCGGGGGATACTTCCTGTCGGATACGCGCGGTCATGGTTGACGGCTCGCGGCTCATGAAAGTAAGTTTCATCCGTGGCGAAGAGTCCGAAGATTTCTGTGAGTCACGAGCCGGGTGGGCTGATCGTCCACATCAGCGGCCTGCTCCCGTCGCTGTCCCCCGCCGAGCAGCGGGTCGCCCGCCTGGTCGTCGCCGACCCCGCCGACGCCGCCCGACGGACCATCACCGACCTCGCCACCGCCGCCGAGACCTCCGAGGCCACCGTCATCCGGTTCTGCCGGTCCGTCGGCATGGACGGCTATCCGCAGCTGCGGATCCGGCTCGCCGCCGAGGCCGCCCGCCGGATCGAGCCGCCGGACGCCCGGGTGGTCGGTGGGGACATCCCGCCCGGCGCCGACCTGGCCCAGATCATCGCCACCATCGCCTTCAACGACGCCCGGGCCGTCGAGGAGACCGCCCAGCAGCTCGACCCGGCCGTCTGCGAGCAGGTCGTCGAGGCGATCGTCGGCGCGGGCCGGATCGAGGTCTACGGTGCCGGCGCGAGCGGGTTCGTCGCCTCCGACTTCCAGCAGAAGCTGCACCGCATCGGCCGGATCGCCTTCTCCTTCCCGGACGTGCACACCGCGCTGACCTCCGCCGCGCTGCTCGGCAAGGGCGACGTGGCGGTCGGCATCTCGCACACCGGCACCACCTCCGACGTGATCGAGGTGCTCGAACAGGCCCGCACCCGGGGCGCGGTCACCGTCGCGCTGACCAACTTCCCCCGTTCGCCGATCACCGAGGTCGCCGACTTCGTCCTCACCACCGCCGCCCGCGAGACGACGTACCGCTCGGGCGCGATGGCAAGCCGGCTGGCGCAGCTCACCGTGGTCGACTGCCTCTTCGTGGGGGTGGCCGCCCGGAACCGGGCACGGGCCCGCCGGGCGCTGGAGGTCACCGCCGAGGCGGTGCGGACACACCGGGTGGGCGGCAGCCGGAGGCGTTCGTGACCACCGGCCCGACCCGGCCGGACGACACGGTGGAGCAGCAGGGCACCGAGGGTGTGGTCGACCTGCGGCCGGTGGTCCGGGTCGGTGCGCCCACCGAACGGCGCAACCCGCACAGCACCGATCTCGACCTGATGTCGACCCGCGACGTGCTCACCGTCATCAACGACGCCGACCGGAAGGTGCCCGCGGCGGTGGCGGCCGTGCTGGACGAGATCGCGGTGACCGTCGACCTCGCGGTGACCGCGCTGCGCGGCGGGCACCGGGTGCACTACTTCGGCGCCGGCACGTCCGGCCGGCTCGGAGTGATCGACGCCGCCGAGCTGGCCCCCACCTTCAACTCGCCGCGCGGCTGGTTCTGCGCGCACCTGGCCGGTGGCCCGGACGCGATGTGGCAGGCCGTGGAGGACGCCGAGGACGACCTGCGCGGCGGCGCGGCGGAGGCCGCCCGGTGCGTGGCCGCCGGGGACCTGGTGGTCGGACTGGCGGCCAGCGGGCGCACACCGTACGTCCTCGGTGCGCTCGGTGCGTCCCGGGAGCGCAGCGCCTCGACCGTGTTGCTCTGTGCCAATCCGGAGGTCCGGGCAGCCGGCGAGGTCGACGTGGTCATCGGGGTCGACACCGGCCCCGAGGTGGTGACCGGTTCGACCCGGATGAAGGCGGGCACCGCGCAGAAGTTGGTGCTGAACACCTTCTCCACGGCGGTGATGGTGCGACTGGGTCGGGTCTACTCCAACCTGATGATCGACATGGTGGCCACCAACGCCAAGCTGCGGGGCCGCATGATCTCCATCCTGATCGAGGCGACCGGGTGCACCGAGGAGGTCTCCCGGCGGGCCCTGCACGAGGCCGACGGCGACCTCAAGACCGCACTGGTCTCGCTGCTCTCCGGCGCCGAGATCGCCGTGGCACGGGCCGCGCTGGCCCGTACCGCGCACCAGGTCCGTGGCGCGATCGCCCTGCTCGCGTCCTGATCCGTCCCGGTTCCCACCCCCGTGCCGTTCCCGACCCCTGCCGTGGCGTCCCACCGGCCCGGACGCCGGGCCGCAGTGATGGAGAACACCGTGCCACCGGGACGTCCGTCACGACGCCGATTGTTGTTCGGGGCGTGGGGTAATCCAGGAGTGCCGGATGAACCAACCGGTCCACCGGCCCGTATCTGGCAGTGACCGGGATCGCCGTCGGGCGGTGACGAGGGTCGCTCCGGGTCGGAGTGTCGCAATGGCGCGACACTCGGAATTCGGTCGGCGACACCACGTCCCACCAGCGCCGACCCGGAGGACGTCAGCAGTCCCACGGGGAGGCTGACAGCAAACGTGGACCGGGCTTTCAGCTGGCACTCAGGCATTCGTGACACTTTCGACTCACGACATGGAATCCCCGACCCGTCCGAACTGTTGTGCAGGTGTCAGCACCGGCTGGGCAGCGGGGGAGGGCTGATGGACGTGGGGATGGCAAGGAACCGGGCAACCGGCGCGAGCGAGGGGACCGTGGACACCGTGGACAAGAACATCGGCATGCGAACCGACGAGGTCGCCGAGGAGCGTGACCTGGTCGGCGTCTACCTTCACGAGATCTCCCGGACGCCACTGCTGGACGCCGCCAAGGAGGTCGACCTCTCCAAGGCGATCGAGGCCGGGCTCTACGCCGAGCACCTGCTCGGCGAGGACCGGGTTCCCGACGGGGCCGACCGGGACGACCTGGAGCGGCTGGTCGTCGAGGGGGAACGGGCGAAGGATCTCTTCATCCGGGCCAACCTGCGGCTGGTCGTGTCGATCGCCCGCCGGTACGTGCGGTCCGGGATGCCCATGCTGGATCTGATCCAGGAGGGCAACACCGGTCTGGTGCGCGCGGTCGAGAAGTTCGACTACGAGCGGGGCTACAAGTTCTCCACCTACGCCACCTGGTGGATCCGTCAGGCGATCAGCCGGGCGATCGCCCAGCAGGAGCGTACGGTGCGGCTGCCCGTGCACCTGGTCGAGGACGTCAACCGGATGCGCAACGTGGCCCGCCAACTCACCCGTGAGCTGGGCAGCGACCCGGAGCCGGAGCAGATCGCGACGGCACTGGGCGTCACCGTGGAGCGGGTCAACGAGCTGCGGCGCTGGTCGCAGGACACCGTTTCGCTGGACACCCCGGTCGGCGACGACGGTGACACCAACCTCGGTGACCTGGTCGCCGACAGTGACGCCCCGTCGCCGGAGGACATCGTCCTCACCGGGTTGGAGCGGCAGCGCATCGAGGGTCTGCTCAACCACCTCGACGACCGGTCCGCCGGCATCATGCGGGCCCGGTACGGCCTGGAGGACGGGCGGGAGCACTCGCTGACCGAGGTCGCGTCGCGCTTCTCGCTCTCCCGGGAGCGGATCCGGCAGTTGGAGATCCAGGCGCTCGGCCGGCTGCGCGAGCTGGCCCGTGCGGAGGGCCTCCAGGCGGCCTGAGTCGGCCCGGTCGGGCGTACCACCCGACCCGAACCGAGCGGCCCGTCAACGGTCTGAGCTGGTAGTAATGACGGCGAACGGCCGGCGTCCGATAGGGGGACGCCGGCCGTTCGCCGTTGCCGTACCGGTCAGCGGACCCGACCGTAGCCGGCGATGCTCATCATGTTCATCTTGCGTTTGAGCACGTTGCGGCCCGCGCTCGGCGCGTCGATCACCTGACCGTCGCCGACGTAGAGGGCCACGTGCCCCAACCCCGAATAGAAGACCAGGTCACCGGGGCGTAGCTCGCCACGGCTGACCCGGGAGGTCGCGTTCCACTGCATCGCCGCGTTGTGCGGCAGCCGCTTGCCGGCGGACCGCCACGCGGCCAGGGTCAGGCCGGAGCAGTCGTACCCGTTGGGTCCTTCGGCCCCCCAGACGTACGGCTTGCCGATCGCGCCGTAGGCGTACCGGACGGCGGCTCCGGCGCTGCCGGAGACGGCCGGTGCGTCGGGGGTGTCGGCGGAGGCGGAACTCTTCGGCTTCTTCACCGGTGCCTCGGTCGCCCGACCGTACGCCGCCCGGCGCATCTCGTAGAGCTCCGCCAGGTCCTGCTCGATGCGCTTCTTGGTCTTGGCGACCGCCCGGGACTGGGCGGCCTGCCGGGCCAGGGTGCTGTCGAGGCGGGCCTTCTGGTCGAGCAACGCCCGCTGGTCGGCGGTGTACCCGTCGATCTGCTGTTGGCGGTGCCGGGTGAGCTGGTCGAGGGTGCCGAGCCGGTCGACCAGCGAGCCGCCGGCCGGGTCGAGGATCGCCTCGGCGGTGCGCAGCCCACCGGTCTTGTAGGCGGTGGCGGCGATCTGCCCCACGGCGGCGCGGCTCTGCGCGGCCTGGGCCTCCAGCGGGCCGATCCGCGCGTGCAGACCGGCTGCGGTGGCCTGGTTCGTCTTGATCTCCTCGTTGAGCTTGTTGTACGACTCGACGATCCGTTCCAGCTCCGCCGAGGACCTCTCGATCCGGGCGGTGAGGTCGGCGACCGACGGTTCGGCCCGGACCGGCGCCGACGGGGCGATCAGCGCGGCCGACAGGCCGGCGACCGCCAGGGTTCGCAGCAGCATCCGTAAGGACGACAAGAGCGGAAGACTCCTCTCCCACCGGTCACCGGAGGATGCTGAGCCCCCGGTGACACCGGCCGGGCCCGTCCGGATGGACGGCCGTTTACCGTGCCGGCCCGATCAACCTAACCTGTGGCGGGAGTGACGCGCAGACAAAGCCGCGGCGAATGTTGGCGGAGCGCTGCGGCGGGTCGTTGTGGCAGGTGACGCCGGTGGTGCCCGGCGGACGACCGGGCACCGACTTCTGAGTGGTTGGCGAGGAAGGTCCCATTCGTCGTTCCAGACGGATGCCGGCGTGGATCGAGACGGTAAAGCCGGATAAAACCGAATTGGTGGTCAGATGCCGGCGGTCGGGTAGGTGGCGCTCGTCGGAACTGTCGGAAATCGGAGCGCGGGCCGGGCGTGCCGGCAACAGAATGGAGCCCCGGCCGGGAATCCCGCCGTGCGCAGATGGCGTCGCGGTGGGGTCCACCGGCCCCGCCGGCCCCCTGGGAGGACGCCGTGCAGGCAGACCGCACCAGCACCCGACCGCCGCCACGCTGGTCCCGACCGACCACCCTGCTGTACGCCCGGCCCGGGATCGTGGTGACCACCGAACGGTTCACCGCCGGCCGGAGCAGCTACGCCGTCGCCGACCTCACCCACCTACGGACCGGACGGGGCCCGCACGACCGGCTCGCCGCCCGGATCGTCACGCTCGCCGCCGTCGGCGCGGGCACGGCCGGTGTGCTGCTCGGTTTCACCGGAGGGCTGGAGCGGCTCACCGCCGGGGCGTACCTGGGGCTGGGCGCGGTGTGCCTACTGCCCGTGCTGCTGGTGCTGCTCGGGGACCGCTGGCGGCCACCGGCCCACGAACTGCACGGCCACTGCCACGGCACCGAGCTGCTGCTGTTCAGCAGCGACGACCGGGACCAGTTCGACCAGGTGGTCGACGCCCTGCACCAGGCCCGCGAACAACACCGCTACCCCGACGCCGACGACCCGTCACCCACCACCCGCCACTGGCGACCGACCCGCTGACACCGGCCCCCGTCAGAGAGCGGCAGGCTCCGGCGTACGGGGGTGCGCGGTCGCCGCCAGCTCGCGGGTCACCTTCCGCTCCGCCACGAACGACACGAACGGCACCGTGCCGGCGAGCATCACCAGCAGCATCCGCTTCAACGGCCAGTCCACCCGACGCCCCAGATCGAAGGTGGCGGCCAGATAGAGCAGATAGAGCCAGCCGTGTGCGGTGCCGACGACCGCCACCACGATCGGCTCGTCGAACGCGTACTTCAGTGGCATGCCGATCAGCACCAGCACGGCCAGCGCCACGCCCACGATCCAGGCGATCACGCGGTACCGGGTAAGGGCTCCGCCCACCGTCGTCCGTCCTTCCGACCGGCCTCAGCCGGGATAGTCGCCGGGCCTCGCGCCCGGATTGTCGTTCAACCAGGTCAGATAGCGGTTGTACGCGGCCAGGTCGGCGTCGTCCGCACCGTCGGCCGGGGCGGCCGGCACCCGGGCGACCCGCACCGGACGGCGTACCGTCGGGGTGGCCGGTCCGGGGGAGGACGCCCCGCCGGGGTCCGGCGCGGTGGTCGACGGCGACCCGGCGCGCGGACCACGCAGCGTGTGCCGGACCTCACGCCACCAGACGAAGACCACGAAGCCGGCGAAGATCGGCCACTCCACCGCGTACGCCCAGCTCAGCGTGTTGCCGGAAGCGGCCCGGCTGATCTGCCACCAGCCCAGCGCCAGAAAGCCCGTCACCAGGACGACCAGGGCCACGTGGCGGAGGATCCACGCCGGTGTCCAGAGCCGCTTCATGCCGTCGAGGGTACCGGGACGGCACGCCGTCTCCGACGCGGCGTCGTAGCCAGCGCGCCGACGGGTTTGGTGACACCTGGGCTGGGCAACCGTCTAGACACCAGCCCAGTCGAGCCCGAGGGGGCGACATGACCGCATCAGCGCACCGGTCCGGCGACGGCAGCCCGGAGCAGCGCATGCCCGAGTGGGACGGCGACCACGTCCACCACCCGACCACCGTGCTCTCCGAAACCGACGGCGAACTGATCGGGGTGGACCCGGCCGAACTCGGCGACGACGACCTGATCCGCGAGTTGCAGAGCCTGCACCGCACCCGGCTCGACACGCTCCGGCACGCCGCCGACTCGGCGCTCGCCAACCACCTGCGGCGCACCGCCGAACTGGAGACCGAGTACCTGGCCCGGCACCCCGGCCGCGAGGTGGACCCGCACCGGCTGCGGGGGGCGTGATGGCCACCCCCGCCGAGCGCGGCATGTCCGCGCCGCCCGAGGTGGTGTTCAGCACCGCCACCGACCCCGACCGGATCGACGCCTGGTTGCCCGCGCCGCTGCGGGCCGACGGCGCGGCCCCGACCAGCCGGTACGACCACGAGTTACGGGCCCGCTGGGACGGCCCGGACGGGACGGCCGAACTGGAGGTCACCCCGGGCGACTCCGGCGGTGCCCGGGTGCGGCTGGAACTGCCCGCCGGGTCGGCCGCCGGGCTGGCCGACGAGTCCCTGGCCAACCTCGAACGCGAGGTCGCCGAGAACCTCACCGCGGGTTGATCCGACGGATGCCACGAACCGCCCACTGATGCGAACGACGAGCGAGGAGCCCCGGTGACCGACGGTGGTCTGAAGCAGAAGGTGGCGCGACTGCGCCAGGCGTACGCGCCGCACGAGCACCGGCCGCTGGGCGGCTACCTGGCCGCGATGGGCACCTACGCCGGGGTGACCGCGTCCATCGCGGCACTGGTGAAGGCGACCGGCCGGCCGGTGCCCGAACGACCCGCCCCGGGCGACGTGGTGCTGCTCGCCGTCGCCACCCACAAGCTGAGCCGGCTGCTGTCCAAGGACGCGGTGACCAGCCCGCTACGGGCCCCGTTCACCCGCTACGACCGCCCGATCGGCAGCGGCGAGGTGATGGAGCAGGTCCGCGACCAGGGCAGCTCCACCCGGCACGCGATCGGTGAGCTGCTCAGCTGCCCGTTCTGCCTGGCCGTGTGGGTGGCCACCGGGCTCACCGGCGGCCTGGTGCTGGCCCCCCGGCTGACCCGGCTGGTGGCGACCGCGCTGACCGCCGTCGCCGCGTCCGACTTCCTCCAGATGGGGTACGCGGTGGCACAGCAGGCCGCCGAGGGCGGCCGGCACGACGAGGGGTGACCCGTACACCCGGAAGGGGCCGGCGGATCGTGTCCGCCGGCCCCTTCCCGTCATCCGTCGCCACCCGCTCAGGTGGGGGTGGTGCCGTGGTCCTCGCCCGCCCAACCGCGCGACGCCTCCGGTTCCCGCTCGTCGGCGTCCGCGCCGGTGATCACGTCCCGGTCGACGGCGGTCCGCTCGTGCTCGTTGGCGAAATCCGGCTCGGGCAGGGTGTCCTGTCCCTCGGGGGGCTGGCCGAGGGCCGGCACCCGCTCGTGGTGTTCCTCATGGTCGGACATCTCGATCTCCTCTCGCCAGCCGGCGGCGTGACCCCGGCATCAGCTCGCCCCGGTGACGGCCGGTCAGCCTGCCGACCCACCCAGCAGGTCGGCCACCTCGTCGACCGCGTACTCCCCCTCGGGGAGGGCGGCGACCCGGGTGAGCAGCTCCGCCGGCAGGTCCGCGCTGACCGCCGAGCGGTAGATGTCGGCCTGGCTGAGCCGTTCCTGGCCGTGGTAGATCTCGTCCAGCAGCTCGTCGAGCTGCCGGAGGTCCGGCTGGTCGGTCCCGGGCAGGTCGCCGGTCATGGGCGCGTCGTCGGTCACCCCGCCCTGCTACCCGGGGCCGAAACGGTCAAACCCGTCAGGCCGGGGTGGGCAGGGTGGCCCGGCGGGCCCGGACGGCGGCCCCGAGGTGCTCCAGCACCTCCGCGGTGGTGTCCCAGTCGATGCAGGCGTCGGTGACCGACCGGCCGTAGGTCAGCTCCCGGGTCGGGTCCAGGTCCTGGCGGCCCTCCAGCAGGAAACTCTCCAACATGATGCCGACGATGCCGCGCTGACCGGCGGCGAGCTGGGCGGCCACGTCGGCGGCCACCCTCGGCTGGTTGCGGTGGTCCTTGCCGCTGTTGGCGTGGCTGGCGTCGACCACCAGCCGCTCCGGCAGCCCGGCCGCCCGCAGCAGGTCCAACGCCCCGGCCACCGACTCGGCGTCGTAGTTGGGTCGGCCCCCGCCGCCGCGCAGCACCAGGTGCCCGTCGGCGTTGCCCCGGGTGTGCATGATCGCCGGGGTGCCGGAGACGTCGATGCCGGGGAAGACGTGCGGCACCCCGGCCGCCCGGATCGCGTCCACGGCGGTGCCGATGCTGCCGTCGGGGCGGTTCTTCATGCCGATCGGCATGGACAGGCCGGAGGCGAGCTGCCGGTGCACCTGGCTCTCCACCGTCCGGGCCCCGATCGCGCCCCAGGCCACCGTGTCGGCGATGTACTGCGGGGTGATCGGGTCGAGGAACTCGCAGCCCACCGGCAGCCCCAACCGGACCACGTCGCGCAGCAGCGCCCGCGCGGTACGCAGGCCGGTGTTCACGTCACCGGAACCGTCAAGCGCCGGATCATTGATCAGGCCCTTCCAACCGACCGTGGAACGCGGCTTCTCGAAGTAGACCCGCATCACCACCAGCAGGTCGTCGGCGTGCCGGTCGGCGGCCTCGCGCAGCAGGTGCGCGTACTCCAGTGCCGCCGCCGGGTCGTGCACCGAGCACGGGCCGACCACCACCAGCAGCCGGTCGTCGGCCCGGTCCAGCACCCGGCCGACGTCACGCCGACCGGCCAACACGGCCGAGGCCAGCGGCGGGTCCAGGGGCAGCTCGTGCAGGAGCAGGGCGGGGGTGGTCAGCGGCACGACACGGTCGATCCGCTGGTCGATGACCGCGCCGTTGTCCGGGGTGGGCCCGTTGTCCGGGGTCGTCACGGTGGGAGTCCTTCCGCCGACCGTGCCCGGGGCCGGTGCCCGGGTCGAGCCGGCTGCTCGTAAACAGAAGGGCAGGAAGCTCAAGGCTCCTGCCCGGCCGGCTCGAAACGCGGTGACGTCAGCTCATGGTGAGGTCACCGGCTCCGCAGCCGGCTGCCTAAACCATCGATACGTACGCGTCACGCCGGCAAGCGTACCCGACCGGAGGCAAGGACTCATCCGCTCGTCGGCCGGTCCTCGTCTGACGTTCACCTCCGGCACCGCCACCGTCGGTAACTTCGGCGGCACCGCTCGCATCCCCCGGAGGTTCCGATGGACCGTCGTACCGTCCTGCGCGCCACCGTCGCCGGTGGGGCCGCCGCCTTCGCCGGCAGCCTCTGGTCCGGCGCCGCGTCCGCCGCACCGGCCCAGCCCGGCACCGGCCCCTACGGGCCGCTCGGCAGCGCCGACGGCAACGGCATCCAACTCCCCGCCGGCTTCACCAGCCGGGTGATCGCCCGCTCCCGGCAGACGGTGCCCGGCACCTCGTACACCTGGCATCCCGCGCCCGACGGCGGCGCCTGCTTCGCCGCCGGCACCGGCTGGATCTACGTCTCCAACTCGGAGGTCACCCCCAGCGGCGGCGCGTCGGCGGTGCGGTTCGCCGCCGACGGCACGGTCACCTCCGCGTACCGCATCCTGTCCGGCACCAACCAGAACTGCGCCGGTGGCGCGACCCCGTGGGGCACCTGGCTGTCCTGCGAGGAGACCAGCCGGGGCTTCGTCTACGAGACCTACCCGCAGGGCGGCACCGCCGCGGTGCAGCGCCCCGCGCTGGGCCGGTTCAAACACGAGGCGGCGGCGGCCGACCCGGTCCGCCAGGTGATCTACCTGACCGAGGACGAGACCGACGGCTGCTTCTACCGGTTCCGCCCCACCGTCTGGGGCGACCTCTCCGCCGGCACCCTGGAGGTACTGGTCGCCGGCACCGCCACCAGCGGCCCGGTGAGCTGGGCCCGGGTGCCCGACCCGGACGGCTCGCCGACGGCCACCCGCAACCAGGTCGCCGGGGCGAAGCGGTTCACCGGCGGCGAGGGCTGCTGGTACGCCGACGGCACCTGCTGGTTCACCACCAAGGGCGACAACCGGGTCTGGGCGTACGACGCGGTCGGCCAGCGCATCGACCTCGCGTACGACGACTCGCTGGTGACCGGTGGCGCCGCCCCACTGACCGGGGTGGACAACATCACCGGCACCCGCTCCGGTGACCTCTACGTCGCCGAGGACGGCGGCAACATGGAGATCAACATGATCACCCCGAGCGGGGTGGTGACGCCGTTCCTGCGGATCACCGGGCAGTCCTCCTCGGAGATCACCGGGCCGGCGTTCTCCCCCGACGGCAGCCGGCTCTACTTCTCCTCCCAGCGCGGCACGGCCGGCATCTCCGCCGGTGGCATCACCTACGAGGTACGCGGCCCGTTCCGTTCCTGACCCCGCCCGCCCCCGCCCCGCCTCCCGCCCTACGCCTCGCCCCGTCCCACCCTGCCCCGCCCTGCGCCTCGCGCCTCGCCCTGCCCGCCCCGCCCTGCGCCTCGCGCCTCGCTCTGCCCGCCCCGCTCCACCCTCGCGACCACCCTTTTGTCCGCCCTGCGCGGCCCCGCCTCCCGTCCGACCCGAATCCATGATCATCACGCGTGGTCTTCGTTGAAGATCGTGCTCGAACCAGGATGTAGTGGCCTCGGGTCAGTGAGAGGCCACTACATCCTGGTTCGAGGGTGATCTTGGGCGGTGGGGTCACGGTGGGGGAGGGGGTGACCTTGGGCAGCGAGGGCGGGGCGGGCAGGTCGAGGGGCGGGGCAGGGCGAGGGGCGGGGTGGGCCGGGTTCGAGGCGGTGTCCGGGTGGCATGTGTGAAGGTTTGTTGCGGGTGGGGGAGTTTGTGGCGTGGCGGGGGCGTCGATGGGGTATCGACATCGACATGATGACCCACGAGCAGAGCGACCAGGAACGGGTGGAGTCCCGGGCCCACCTGCTGCCCGAGGAGGCGGCGGTCGGCAGCGACGACCCGCAGGCCCAGGCCGAGGCGATCCTCGCCGAGTCGGATCTCCGCGAGGCCGACCAGGGGGCCGCCCCCGACACGGTGCTGGAACACCGCACCTCCGAAGAGACCGTGCCCCCGATCGAACCCCCCGACTGACCCGCCCGACTGCCGCCAGACTGACCCGCCCGGCGCCCCGCCCCGCCCCGCCCCGGCCGCCGCCCTGTTCCTGTCCACGGCTCACCAGTCCAGTCCCGTCCTGATCCATTCCGTACCGCGTTGGCCCGTTCCAGTCCCGTCCTGATCGAAAGCGGGAAGCGGGATGGCCGGGGCGAGGGGCGGCCGGGCGGTCAGGAGCGGGATGGCCGGGGTGCGGGGCGGCGGGGGCGAGGGCGGTCGGGGCAAGAGGCGGTCGGGGCGAGGGCGGTCGGGGCAAGAGGCGGTCGGGGCAAGAGATGATCAGGGCAAGAGGTGGTCGGGAGTGGGGTGGCGGCGCGGCGTGGCCGGGTGACGACACGTCGCCATCGCGACCTGGAGATCGGATAGCGTCGGGTCATGCCCGACAGCGGTTACCCCTGGCCCATCGAGACGACCCGACTGGACAACGGCCTGCGCGTGGTGGTGAGCGAGGACCGCACCGCCCCGGCGGTCGCGGTCAACCTCTGGTACGACGTGGGCTCCCGCCACGAGCCGGCGGGCCAGACCGGCTTCGCCCACCTCTTCGAGCACCTGATGTTCGAGGGCTCGGTCAACGTCGCCAAGACCGAACACATGAAACTGATCCAGGGCTCCGGTGGCTCACTCAACGCCACTACCAACCCGGACCGCACGAACTACTTCGAGACCGTCCCGGCCGAGCATCTGGAACTGGCCCTGTGGCTGGAGGCCGACCGGATGGGCGGTCTGGTCCCCGCGCTGACCCAGCATACCCTGGACAACCAGCGGGACGTGGTCAAGAACGAGCGTCGACAGCGCTACGAGAACGTCCCGTACGGCGACGCGTGGCTGCGGCTGCTCCCGCTGCTCTATCCGCCGGGGCACCCTTACCACCACGCGACGATCGGGTCGATGGCCGATCTGAACGCCGCCGACCTGGCCACCTTCCAGGCGTTCCACCAGACCTACTACGCGCCGGACAACGCCGTGCTCACCGTGGTCGGTGACGCCACCGCCGCCGAGGTGTTCGCGCTGGCCCAGCGGTACTTCGGGGCGATCCCGGCCCGTGGGGACATCCCCGCCGCGCCGGACGGCCACACCGTCGCCCGCACCGGTCGGCCCGCCGTCGAGACGGTCACCGCCGAGGTGCCGGCCGCCCGGGTGTACGTCGCGCACCGCACCCACCCGTTCGGCAGCCCCGGCTACGACGTGGCCACGGTGGCCGCCACCGTGCTCGGCAGCGGCCGGGGCAGCCGGCTCTACCAGCGGCTCGCCGACGGCGAACGGCTCGCCCAACCGGACCTGGTCGGCGCGTACGGGGTGGACCTGGCGCATGCCCCGGCACCGGTGATCGCCACCGCCACCGCCCGCCCCGGGGTGAGCGCGCAACGGCTCGCCGCAGGGGTCGCCGAGGTGGTCGACGAACTCGCCACCGTGCCGGTCACCGCCACCGAGCTGGACCGGGCCAAGGCGTTGCTCAGCACCGCGTGGTGGCGGCAGATGGCCACGGTGGACGGCCGGGCCGACGCCCTCGGCCGGTACGCCACCCAGTTCGGCGACCCGGCGAAGACCGCCGACCGGCTGCCCGGCTGGCTGTCGGTGACCGCCGGGCAGATCGCCGAGCTGGCCGCCGACCTGCTCACCCCCACCGACCGGGTGACCCTGACCTACCTGCCGGAGGAGACCTCATGACGCTGATCACCACCCGGCCGGGCCCGGGCACCGCCCGCCCGTACCGGTTCCCGACGGTGGTCCGGCGGGACGTCGCCGGTGGCCGGGTGGTCGCCGCGCACCTGCCCGGTCAGAATCTCGCCGTGGCGCTGCTGCTGCTCGACGCGGGCGCCGGCCGGGAACCGGTGGGCAAGGAGGGGCTCGGCGCGGTGCTGGCCAAGGCGTTGGAGGAGGGCACCGCGCACCGGGACGCCACCGGTTTCGCGCTGGCCGTCGAGGGCCTCGGCACCGAACTGGCCACCGGCCTGGACTGGGACACCTTCCAGGTCAGCGTGCAGGTGCCGGTGGACCGGCTCGGCGCGGCCGTGGAGTTGCTCGCCGAGGCGGTGCGGACGCCCCGGCTCGACCCGGACGACGTGCGTCGGGTCCGCGACGACGAGGCGACCGCGTTGCGGATGGACTGGGCCAACCCCGGCCCGCGCGCCGACGCGGTGTTGCGCGCCGACCTGTTCGGTGCGCAGCACCGGTGGGGCCGTCCGTTGTACGGCGACCCCGACTCGGTGGCCGGGCTGGACGTGGAGGACGTCACCGTCTTCCACTCCGAGTGGTTCCTGCGCCCCGGCACCCTGGTCGTCGCCGGTGACCTGGACCGGCTCGACCTGGACGCGTTGGGCGCGGCGGCCTTCGCCGGCACCGGCGGCGGTCCCGTCGAGCGGGGCGGCCCGATCGAGGTGCCGTTGCCCACCGGCCGGCGGATCATCCTGGTGGACCGGCCCGGGTCGGTGCAGTCCACGCTGCGGCTGGGGCACCCGGCGCCGCACCGCGCCCACCCCGACCACGTGCCGATGACGCTCGCCGGCACCGTGCTGGGTGGGGCGTTCACCTCCCGCCTCAACCACCTGATCCGCGAGGTACGCGGCTACACGTACGGCATCCGGGGCGACTTCGCCTCGTCCCGCCGGTTCGGCCGGTTCGCGGTCAGCTCCGGGGTGCAGACGGCGGTGACCGCGCCGGCCCTGGTCGAGGCGGTCGGCGAGATCACCCGTACCCGGGTGGGTGGGGTGACCGAGGACGAGCTGGCGGTGGCCCGGTCCTGGCGGGCGGGCCAGCTCTCGGTCGAGTTGCAGAGCCCGCGGGCGATCGCCTCGGCGTTGACCACCCTGGTCGTGCACGACCTGCCCGACGACTACCACGCCCGGTTGCGGGAGGCGTTGCTCGCCGCCGACGTGGCGCAGGTCTCCGCCGCTGCCGCCACCCACCTGCACCCGGAGGCGTTGACCCTGGTCATCGAGGGCGACGCGGCACTGATTCGCGACGAACTGGTCGCCTCCGGCCTCGGCGAGGTGACCGACCACGTCGGTTGACCGGCGTCCGGTGGGGGTGAGCGGCCACGCCGGTTGACCGGCGCCCGGCGGGGTGACCGGCCATGCCGGTTGACTGGCGTCCGGCGGGGTGAGCGGCCACGCCGGTGGGATGGCGTCCGGTGGGTGCGTGGCCACGGGGGTGAGGACCGGGTGGTGCCCGGGGCGGTGTGATTCCGGTCGCGTCGCCCCGGGCGGGCCGGGCCCGGCCGGCGGCGCGGATGCTGCGGCCGGACGGCCCGGTCGCGGCCGATCCTGCGGGAGTTCGGGGCGTACCGTCGGGTGGTTTGCGGTCCGGTGGCCGGCCGGGGCGGCGGCCCGACGGGCGGGCGGTGACCCGGGCGGTGGGAAACGTTTCCCGCCGTGGGCCTGCGGCTGGGTAGCCTCGCGGGCATGAGGATCGGCATTGTGGGAGCCACCGGCCAGGTCGGTGGGGTCATGCGGCAGGTGCTGGCGGAACGCGAGTTCCCGGCGGAGCAGGTGCGGTTGTTCGCCTCGGCCCGGTCGGCCGGGCGCACTCTGCCCTGGCGGGACGGCGAGGTCGCGGTGGAGGACGCGGCGACCGCCGACTACTCCGGGCTGGACATCGTGCTCTTCTCCGCCGGCAAGGGCACCGCGAAGGAGCTGGCCCCCCGGGTCGCCGCGACCGGCGCGGTGGTGATCGACAACTCGTCGGCGTTCCGCACCGACCCGCAGGTGCCGCTGGTCGTCGCCGAGGTCAACCCGCACGCGCTCGCCGACCGGCCGAAGGGCATCGTCGCCAACCCGAACTGCACCACGATGGCCGCGATGCCGGTGCTGCGCCCGCTGCACGACGAGGCCGGGCTGATCAGCCTGGTCGTCGCCACCTACCAGGCGGTCTCCGGGGCCGGCCTGGCCGGGGTCGCCGAGCTGGACGAGCAGGTCCGCAAGGTCGTCGAGGGGGCCACCGCACTGGCCCACGACGGGTCGGCCCTGGAGTTCCCCGCGCCGCGCTCCTTCGCCCGGCCGATCGCCTTCAACGTGCTCCCGCTGGCCGGTTCGATCGTCGACGACGGCTCGTTCGAGACCGACGAGGAGCAGAAGCTGCGCCACGAGAGCCGCAGGATCCTGGAGATCCCCGAGCTGAAGGTCTCCGGCACCTGCGTCCGGGTGCCCGTGTTCACCGGCCACTCGTTGCAGATCAACGCCCGGTTCGCCCGGCCGATCACCCCGCAGCGGGCCCGGGAGCTGCTCGACGGTGCGCCCGGGGTGGCCCTGTCGGACATCCCGACGCCGTTGCAGGCGGCCGGCCAGGACCCGACCTTCGTCGGCCGGCTGCGCGCCGACGAGACCGTCGAGCACGGCCTGGCGCTGTTCTGCTCCAACGACAACCTGCGCAAGGGCGCCGCGTTGAACGCGGTGCAGCTCGCCGAGCTGGTCGCCGCCGAGCTGCGTTGACGGTCGCGGAGCTGGACTGACGGTCGCCGGGCTGCGCTGGTGGTCGCGGAGTTGGACTGACGGTCGCCGGGCTGGACTGACGGCTGCCGGGCTGCGCTGAGCGGGGTGTTACCTGCTCGGGGCCGGCGGGTAGACCGCCGTGCCGACACCGAGAGGGGAGCACCATGACAACGGTCGGAGAGTTCATGACGACCCGGTTGGTGACGATGGACGGCAACGACACCCTCGCCGCCGCCGCGCAGGAGATGCGGGACAGCGCCATCGGTGACGTGGTGGTGACCAACGGTGATGACGTGGTGGGGATCGTGACGGACCGGGACATCACGGTCCGGGGGGTGGCCCAGGATCTGGACCCGAACCGGACCCGGCTCAGCGAGATCACCAGCCGGGACGTGATCACGGTCAGCCAGTACGACGACGCGGTCGCCGCCGCCGACCTGATGCGCACCTACGCCGTACGCCGGCTGCCGGTGGTGGACGACGGTCGGCTGGTGGGCCTGGTGTCGATGGGTGATCTCGCGGTGGAGCGGGAACCCCAGTCGGTGCTCGCGGACATCAGCGCCGACGACCCCAACAACTGACCTGCCGCCACGGCCACGACGCCGGCCCCCGGGAACCTCCGGGGGCCGGCGTCGTCGCTGTCTACGGGTGCCGCTGGCCGCCCTCCGCCGGGTGGGGCCGGGCCGGCCGCCGGGCGGGCGGGTCCTCACCCGATCCGGGCGAGGTTGGCGACGGGCCCGGCGGGCACCCGGTGCGGGTACTGGCAGGCGTATGGACGACGGGGGAGAGGGCCCGATGGTGGACGCGACCACGAGGTTCTTCGAGAGCCTGGACCGGCGGGAGCACGAGCCGCTGCTGAACAAGGCGGTCGGGACGCTGCGCTTCGATCTGCACGAGGGGGCGCAGACCACCCACTGGCTGCTCCGGGTGGACCGGGGAGACCTGACGGTCAGCCAGGAGGACCGGGAGGCGGACACCGTCGTCGGCACCACTCCGGCGCTGTTCGAGGAGATGGCCGCCGGCCGGGAGAACGGCCTGGCGGCGGTGCTGCGCGGCGACATGACGGTGACCGGTGACGCCCGGCTGGTGGTCCAGATCGAGCGGATCTTCCCGGGCTCCCCGGACGCCCGGGGGCCCCGCGGCCGCCACCAGCGGGAGGTGCGGTGATGGGACAGAGCAACACGATCCGGATCCTGGACGGCAACACGTTCGTCGTCTCGGAGGAGACCGGTGACATCGAGGCGACGCCGAGCGAGCCGACCGGCCTGTTCTCCCTGGACATGCGGTTCCTGTCCCGCTGGGTGCTGACGGTCAACGGGGAACGGCTCAACGCGCTGTCCTACGACGACCTCCAGTACTACGAGGCGCGGTTCTTCCTGGTGCCCGGGATGGCCACCCACTACGTCGACGCCAAGCTGTCGATCATCCGGGAACGCGCGGTCGGCGGTAGCTTCCGCGAACAGTTGACCATCCTCAACCACGACGAGAAGGCGGTCGACCTGGAGGTCCGGATGGACGCCGGGGCCGACTTCGCCGACCTCTTCCAGGTCAAGGACGAGATCCTCAACAAGAAGGGCGAGCTGTACGCCGAGGCCGAGTCCGACCGGCTGCGGTTGGGCTACCGGCGGGGCAACTTCGTGCGGGAGACGGTCATCTCGTCGTCCCGGCCGGCCCGCTACGACCGCAACGGTTTCGTGTACTCGGTGCACCTGGAGCCCAACGAGCAGTGGAACGCCGAGATCGACGTGCAGACCTTCGCGCTCGGCCCCGGGGGCCGGGACCTGCGGCTGGGGGTGACGGCGCACGGCCACGAGCGGCTCGCCCTCCAGCACGACCTGGAGGAGTGGATCGCCAAGGCCCCCAAGGTCAACAGCGAGCACGACAAGTTGGCCGCCATCTACCGGCGCAGCCTGGTCGACCTGGCGGCGCTGCGGTTCGCGCCGCTGTCGCTGGGCGGCCAGACCCTGCCCGCCGCTGGCCTGCCCTGGTTCATGACCATGTTCGGGCGGGACAGCATCCTGACCTGCCTACAGGTGCTGCCGTTCGCCCCGGAACTGTCCAAGACCACGCTGCGGATCCTGGCGTCGCTGCAGGGCAGCCGGTTCGACGATTTCCGCGACGAGGACCCGGGCCGCATCCTGCACGAGATGCGCTACGGCGAGACGGCCGCGTTCGAGGAGCAGCCGCACTCGCCCTACTACGGCTCGGTGGACGCCACCCCGCTGTTCGTGGTGCTGCTCGACGAGTACGAGCGGTGGAGCGGTGACGTCGCGCTGGTCAAAGAGCTGGAACGGGAGTGCCGGGCCGCGCTGAAGTGGATCGACGACTACGCCGACCTGGCCGGCAACGGCTACATCTGGTACGAGCGGCGTAACACCGAGACCGGCCTGGAGAACCAGTGCTGGAAGGACTCCTGGGACTCCATCTCGTACGCCGACGGCAGCCTGCCACCGTTCCCCCGGGCCACCTGCGAGGTGCAGGGGTACGCGTACGACGCGAAGCTGCGGGCGGCCCGGATGGCCCGGGAGTTCTGGGGTGACCCCGCGTTCGCCGACCGGCTGGAGCAGGAGGCGGCGGCGCTGAAGGAACGCTTCAACCGGGACTGGTGGGTGGCCGACGGGGAGTTCTACGCGCTGGCCCTGGACCCGGACGGCCGACAGTGCGACGTGCTCAGCTCCAACATCGGGCACCTGCTGTGGAGCGGGATCGTCGACCACGACCGGGCCGAGAAGATCGCCGAGCACATGGTCGGGCCCCGGCTGTTCACCGGGTGGGGGGTGCGGACCCTCGCCGAGGGGGAGGTGCGGTACAACCCGATCGGCTACCACAACGGCACGATCTGGCCGTTCGACAACTCCTTCATCGCCTGGGGCCTGCGCCGGTACGGCTTCGCCGAGGAGGCCGCCACCATCGCCAGCGGCATCCTCGACGCGGCGACGTACTTCGACGGGCGGCTGCCCGAGGCGTTCGGCGGCTATCCCCGGGAGCAGACCAAGTTCCCGGTCGAGTACCCGACGGCGTGCAGCCCGCAGGCCTGGTCGACGGGGGCGCCGCTGCTGCTGCTGCGCACCATGCTCGGGTTGGAGCCGCACGAGGGGCACCTGGCGGTGGAGCCGGTGCTGCCGGTCGGGATGGGCCGCATCGAGGTGTTGGACATTCCGGGTCGGTGGGGGCGGGTGGACGCCTTCGCCCGGGGCCGCCTCGACCTGGACAGGCTGGCCGACTGACCGGGGTTCCGCCCGTCGGCCGGGGTCGGCCGGGGTCCCGCTGCGGCGGCTCCGTCCGACGGTCGCGCAACCCTCGCGGGGTAAAGTCACCGGATGCCGGAACTCGTGTACCCGCCCGTGATCACCGCTGCCAAGACGCTGTTCCGGGTCCTCGACCTGCGCCTGACCGTCGACGGGAACCACCACGTCCCCCGGACCGGTGGGGTGGTGCTGGCCAGCAACCACGTCAGTTACCTCGACTTCATCTTCTGCGGGTACGGGGCGCACGCCTCCCGGCGGTTGGTGCGGTTCATGGCCAAGCACGAGGTCTTCGCGCACAAGGTCTCCGGCCCGCTGATGCGCGGCATGAAGCACATTCCGGTCAACCGGTCGGCGGGCGTCGGCTCGTACAACACGGCGGTGGACGCGCTGCGTCGCGGCGAGGCGGTCGGTCTCTTCCCGGAGGGCACGATCAGCCGCTCGTTCACCGTCAAGGAGCTGAAGAGCGGGGCGGCCCGGATGGCGCAGGCGGCGGAGGTGCCGCTGGTGCCGGTGGCGCTGTGGGGCACCCAGCGGCTGTGGACCAAGGGGCGGCCGAAGACCCTGACCCGGCGGCACACCCCGATCACCATCCTGCTCGGTGAGCCGATGGACCCGGGTGCGTACCCGGACGCCAACGCGATGACGGCGGAGCTGAAGACCCGGCTGTCCGCGTTGGTCGACCGGGCCCAGCAGGAGTACCCGGACAAGCCCTCCGGCCCGGACGACACCTGGTGGCAGCCGGCCCACCTGGGCGGGACCGCGCCCAACCTGCAGGAGGCCGCCGAACTGGACCGCCGCCCCCGCCGCTCGACCGCCTCCTGACCTCCTGACTGCCGGTCGCCCTCCCTGCCCGGTCTCCCCGCCGCTCGGCCGTTTCTCGGACGGTCGTCCTACCCCTCGACCCTTTCCCGACGGTCGTCCTGGCCGTTCTTCCGGCCGCCGTTCGGGTGGGCCTCGTGACCACCGTTAGCTGCCGCTGCCGCTGCCGCTGCCGCTGCCGCTGCCGCTGCCGCTGCCGCTGCCGCTGCCGCTGCCGCTGCCGCTGCCGCTGCCGCTGCCGCCGCCGCCGCCGCCGCAGGCGCAGGTGCGGCGCGGGCGGTGCTGGGGGTGCGGCGCGGGCGGTGCTGGGGGCGGTGCGGACATTCCGGGCGGACGGAGGCTGGCGGGTCGGGAGGAGAGGGTGGTGTTCGCGTCCTTTCGAGCTGATGACGTCAGCGATTCAGGCATGACCGGTCCGACCGGCCGACCCGATCGGCGTGGCCGGCTGGTCCCCGCCTAGCCGGGGCGGACTACCCGGTTCGCCGGGCGGACCTGGCCGGTTCGGACAACCTGGCTCGCTGGTCCCGGCCTGGTCGGGGCGGACTACCTGGCTCGCTGATCCGGCCTGGCCGGTCCGAACAACCCGATTCGCTGGGCGGACCTGGCCCGGCCGGACTACCCGGTTCGCTGGGCGGACCTGGCCGGTTCGGACTACCTGGCTCGCTGGTCCCGGCCTGGTCGGGCCGGACTACCCGGTTCGCTGGGCGGACCTGGCCCGGCCGGACAACCTGGCTCGCTGGGCCGACCTGGCTGGGGTTGGTCGACGCGGCTGCCGGGTTCCGACCCGGCCAGGTTGGTCGACGCGGTGGCTCGACATCTGTGGGGGAAGCCGATACACGCCCCACCACTGAGAGCTTGCGACGCAACCGCCGCCCACCGGTCCGGTACCCGGGGGACGAGCATCGTCGGCGATTCGTCAACGTCATCAGGTCGAAAGGACGCTGAGTGGTACACCTACCGGCCGTCCCGGCCAGGCAGATTGGGCCATATCCAGGCCCAGCCCAGCCCAGCCCAGTCCAGCCCAGCCCAGACCCACAGCAGGCTCAGGCCCAGACCCACAGCATGCCCAGACCAGACCCAGACCAGACCCAGACCAGACCCAGACCAGACCCAGCCCCAGCCCAGGCCAACACCAGGCCTAGGTCCAGGCCCAGACCAGGCCCACAGCAGGCCCAGGTCAGGGTGGGGTCAGCTGCCGACCGCGTCCTTGCCGGCCCGTTCCGGGACGCGGTAGTAGTCCTCGCGGGACAGGAACTCCACCGGCAGTGATCCGGGCAGGGTCACCCGCCCCTCGCCGGTCACCGGTGCGGCGGTGGCCCGCCGGATCAGCACGTCCCGCTCCGGGGGCGCCAACTCCACCAGCTCGGGTCGGGTGACCCGGAAGCAGGCCACCGTCCGGCGGATCAGCCGGGCCAGTTCGGTCACCGTGCCGACCGTGCCGCCCAGCGCCAGGGCCGGCTGCTGGATCGTACGCAGCGCGTCGCAGACGACCAGCAGTTCCGCCTCCGCAGTGGCGTCCTGGGTGGGGCCGGTGGTCCGCAGCTCCAGCCGGGACGGCCACTGCCAGCGGATCTGTCCGCTGACCAGGCGGGGCAGCCGGACGTTGCGCCGGTGCCGGACCCCCGTCGAGTCGATCTTCCCGGCGACCAGGGCCAGGTCACCGGCGAGGCAGACGTAGGCGAGCCGGCGGTCGGTGACGGTGACCGAGGCGGGGGCGGGGAGCACCCAGTGTCCCCGGGCCCCGGTCGGGCTGACCAGGCAGCCGGCCACCGAAGTCGGATAGCGGCCGAGCACCCGTTCGCCGGGTTCCGGGACCAGCTCGTAACGGCGGTCGAGCACCGGGGCGGCGTCGTCCTCCGGTGCGTCGAACCGGTGTGGCGCGATGAAGAACGGGGACTTGTCCTCGCGCATGGTCACGACCTCCCCCGCGCAGTGGTCTTCGGGCGTTCAGCCTTGTCGACCCCTGGTGTGCTGTCATGACACCCGTTAGGGGGTCGGCCGGTCGTACGACGCCTGTGACCGGTAGATGCCGATCTCCTCCGGCCGGACGAGGCCGTCCTCGATCGCCCGGGCCAGTAACGCGGCCTTCGTGGCGGCCGGTCGGCCCGCCCGGGTGTACTTGATCCGTGCCCGGTCCACATATTGTTTGACGGTGTGCTCGCTGATCTGCATCCGGCGGGCCACCGACGCCTTCGACATCGACTGGAACCACAGCAGCAGCGCTTCCCGTTCCTTGTCCGACAGGGCCGGTCGGTCCGGGCGTGGATCGCCCACCATCGCCCCGGCCAGCGCCGGCGGCACGTACGGGCGGTCGCTGGCGGCGGCCAGCACCGTCGCCACGCAGTGTTCCCGCCCCTCGTGCTTGGCCAGGAACGCGGTCGCCCCGGCGTCGAGCACGGCGAGCATGGTCGCCGGGTCGGTGTGCTCGGAGTAGACCACCACCCGCCGGCCGGCGGCGCTCAGCTCGGCCAGCTTGTCGAGCATCATCCGCCCGTGCAGTCGCAGATCCAGCAGGATCACGTCGGCCTCCGGCGCGGCCCGCAGCACCAGGTCCGGGTCGTCACCGGTGGCGAGCACCCGCAGTCGGGGCTCGGTGGTCAGCCAGGCCCGGACCCCGTCGATCACCACCGGATGGTCGTCGACGATCGACACCCCGATCGGGGCTTCCCAGCTCATGGCCGACGCCATCGGGTCTGCGTCCACCTGATCTCCCCGTCCCGTTCGAGTACGTGTTCCACCTGCTCGCCCACCGGGTCGGCTGGCGCATCGACGGCCGCTGGACCGTCCACGTCCGGCGTCACCAGGCTGATCACCACCTCCTGCGGGTTGGCCACCACCGTCAGCCGGGCCCAGCCGGTGGCGTCGGCGAGCGCGGCGGCCAGCGGGTCGGCCAGCCGTCGGCGGATCTCGACCGGCATGGGTGGCGGCGTGCCGATGGCGATCAACTCGATCGGCAGCCCGTTGCGTTCGGCCAGGTCGGCGGCGGCCCGCAGCTCGTGCAGCAGCGGGTCCGGCACGTCGTCGGACTCGGCGATCAGCCGACGCAGCCGGGTCGCGGCGAGCACGCACCGGCGTTGCACGAGCGGGTCGGTCGGGTCGGCGCGGCCGTCGGCCAACTCCGCCAGCACCTGTTCGGCGGCCCCGCCGACCAGCGCCAGCCGGGCCCGCCGGTCCGCCCAGGCCCGTTCGGCGGCGTCCCGTTCGGCGCGGACGGCGAAGGTCGCCGTGGCGGTGTCGGCGCGTTCCCGGGCGAGGGTGGCGATCACCGCAGCCCCGGTGAAGACCGCCACCGGCAGCGACGAGGTGCCGTAGACGTACATCGCGTAGCGGGTCAGGTCGGCGGGGGCGGTCGCCCCGTCACCGACCAGCGCGGCGAGTGCGATCACCGCGTGCCCGGCCAGCAGGACGATCATCCAGCGGATCCGCCGGCTCCACAGCACCACCACGAAGAACCAGGCCAGCCCCGTCCACGCCCAGTTCGCGGCGGCGAAGAGCTGCTCGCGGCCGGCCGCCGCGAAGACCGCCGCGTCGACCACCAGCAGGGCCGCCGCCAGTGGCAGCGCCGGTGGCAGCAGGCCGTGCAGCAGCCGGTGCGCGGCGTACCCGCCGATGGCGCAGGCGGCCAGCCAACCCGCCGCCACCACCGTGGGGGCGGTCAGCGTGGGCCAGGCGCCGAGCAGTGCCGGCAGCCCGATCGCGACGTGCCACACCAGGGCGATGGCGACCGCCGCGATCCGGGCCCCCCGGTCCGAGGCGCGGGCCACGTCGACCGCCGGGCCTTCGGCCGCCACCGGGTCCGTCGCCCTCTGCTCCGGCCGGGGTACGCGGGCCGAGGCGGTCGGCCTGAGGTCAGCCGTGCCGAGGTCAGTCGCGCCTAGGTCGGTCGTGCCGAGGTCAGTTGTGCCGAGACCGGTTGCGTCGAGGTCAGTCGGGCTGAGGTCGGTCGTGCCGAGCTCGGTCGCGCCGAGACCGGTCGCGTTGAGGTCAGTCGACATGCGGCCACTCCAGCGTGATCCGGGTGCCCATGCCAGGGGCGGAAGTCACCACCGCCCGGCCACCGACCTCGGCCATCCTGCCCCGGATCGACTCGCGGACCCCGTACCGGTGCAGGGGGATGGTGGCCGGGTCGAAACCGGGACCGTCGTCGACCACCTCGACCACGATGCCGCCGTGGCTGCGGCCCAGCCGCACGGTCACGGTGGCGTCCGGCGCGTGCCGGGCCACGTTGGCCAGCGCGGCGGCGGTGGCGTCGACGAGGGCGGCGGTCACCCCGGCGGGTGCCGCGCAGGGCGGCAGCGTTGCCGTCACCCGCAACTGCGGGTGGGTGGCGAGCAGCGCGCGCAGGCCGGCGTCGACGTCGACCGGACCGGCGTCGACCGGGCCGACTTCGGTCGGGCCGGCGTCGGTCGGATCGCCCACCGGGCCGGCCCGGGCGTGCGCGAGGCGGACCAGGGTACGCAGGTCGGCGGCGGCCCGGTCGCGTAACGCCGCCGAGCCGGCCGGTAGGGCACCCAACCCGACCATGGTGAGCGTGGCCAGGACGGTGTCGTGCAGGTCCCGGTTCTGCCGCCGTTCGACCTCGCGGGCCGTGCGGGCCAGCACCACGTGCCGGCGCAGGCGCTGGAAGTCGGCGAAAGCGGTGTCGGCCCGGCCGATCCAGCGGCGCATCACCGCCGCCATCATCGCCGTGCAGGCCGTCTGCATGAGCAGGGTCGCCGCGTGCGCGCCGGCCTCGACGGTGTTGCCGGCGGCCGAGGTGCCGGCCGCGTATCCGGCGGTGACCAGCAGGCCGGCCGGCACCGACCAGCGGGCCGGCGCGGTGGCCTGCGCGTTGATCACGGTGGTGCTGGCCAGCACGGCGAGCCAGCTACCCTCGCCGGGCAGCACCTCCGGGGCGACCAGCAGCGGGGCCAGCAGGCTCGCCGCGACGGTGAACGTGACGTCCCCGGCGACGAGCCCCGGGCCGATGCCGACCCGCAGGGCGCGCGCCGCGTACCACAGCGACCAGCCGGTGAGTGCGGCCACGGCGGCCAGCAGCAGCGGCACCCGCACCGGTGGGGTACGCACCGCCAGCGCGGTCACCGCACCGAACAGCCCGCAGGTCAGCCGCAGCAGCGCCGGCAGGGTGGTGAAGATGAGCTGGAGTGCGCCACCGGCCGGCCGGTCCAGCAACGACGGTGACGAGGTCGGAGCGGGCAGGGCCGACATCGGGGGGAGTGCGTCCTTCGGGCGGTGACCCGTCCGGGTCTGCTCGGCGGTGCATCGACGCCGGAGAATAACATGAGCAGCCCTAACTGTTCACCTTTGGTGTGCGGCGTGTCGCGTTGCGTTCGGTGAACATGTCGGTCAACATCCGGTGCCGATCAGCGGCGGAGCCACTCCAGGGCGGCCGGCGCACCACCCAGCACCGACAGGTGCCCGTCGTCGTCGGTGATCCGCAGCTCGGCCGCCGGGCAGACCCCGGCCAACCAGCGGCTGTGGCTGGCCGGCACCACCCGGTCGCGCCCACCGTGCAGCAGCAGCACCGGGACGGTCACCCGGGCCGGGTCGAAACCCCACGGGGTGACGTAGGCGAGGTCGTCGTCGACCAGGCCGTCCGGGCCGCCCCGCACCGCCGGACCCACCACCTCTTCGAGCCAGGCCCACGGCCCGGCCAGGGTGGCGAGGTCGGCCGGGGTGAACTCCGGGTCGTAGTCGGTGTCGGACGCCGCGTGCCGCTCCTTGACCGCCCGGCCCTGGGTGGCGGCCCGCAGTGACTCCTGCCCGGACGGCGTCATCCCGGCGAACCAGTCGAGCCCGGCCGCACCGTAGGGGGCGAGGCCGGCGACGGCGACGACCCCGACCACCCGGTCGGGGTGCAACGCGCCGCTGGCCAGCGCGTGCGGTGCCCCGCCGGAGTGACCCATCGTGGCGTACCGGGGCAGGCCCAGCGCGTCGGCGACCCGGGCGACGTCACCGGCGGCCGAGGCCACGTCCCGCCCGGGGCGTCGGGCCGAACCGCCGTAACCGGGCCGGTCGTAGGACACCCAGCGCAGGCCGAGCCGGTCGGCGGCGGCGAACAGCGGTGCCGGCGGGGTGCCGATGTTGGGGGTGCCGTGATGCCAGACGACCGGCAGCCGGCCGGTGCCGTCGTCGCCGGTGTCGTAGACGTGCAGGGTGCCGCCGTCGGGCAGCGCCACGTCACGCTCGGTCAGCACGACGACTCCCCGACGGGTGCGCGGCTCACCGGTCGGCCCAGCCGGTCGGGTTCATGCAGGACTCCCGGGAAATGCCGGAGCCGGTCTGGGGCGACTCGCCGAAGCGCTGCTGGTGCAGGCGGGCGAAGAAGTAGCCCATGCCCTGGAGGTAGCCGTCGGGCAATGCCCAGGTCGGGTCGGCCCGGACCGCCTCGTAGAACTCCCGCCCGAGCGCCACCACGTGGCCCCGGCCATAGAGGAAGCCGTCGTCGGAACCGTCGATCACCGCGTGCACGTCGGCCCGGTCGATGTCGTACAGCTTGCGTTCGACGACCCGGTCGAGGGCGGTCAGCTCGGGGCCGGACAGGTCGGCGCAGAGCTGGCCCAACTGGTCGAGGAAGGCGTCCAGCCAGCCGTCGATCGCATACACGCTGTCGTCGTCGGCGGCCTGGTCACGGGTGAGCAGCGCCCGGCGCAGCGCGGCCGGCTCGGGGCCGAGCCGCTCCCAGGCGGCCTCCACCAGGCCCCAGAACCGGGCCTCCTCCTCGGCCGTGGGCAGCCGATTCGCGGTTTCCGTGTCACTCATGAGCAGCACCGTAGCGGGTCACCCCGACGTTCTCCGGGCGACGCCGTGGCACCGACACGGGGCGTCGGGGCCGCCCGCCGGGGCGGGCGGCCCCGCGAGGGTTCAGCGTCGTCCGCGAGGTACCGCGTGGACGAAGGTGGACCAGGCGGTGGGGTGGAACCGTAACGCCGGGCCGGACCGGTCCTTGCTGTCCCGTACGCCGATCAGGCCGGGCAGGTTGTCGGCCACCTCGACGCAGTTTCCGCCGCTCCCGCCGCTGCGGGTGCTCTTGCGCCAGACGGCCCCGGCCAGGTCAGTCATGCTCGCTCCTCGATGATCGCCCGGATGATCTTTTCTGTCGCCGCCTCGTCCGCCGCGAGCGTCTCCAGGTCGGCCCAGACGCGGTCGTAGGCGGCGACCTCCGCCGGCTTGTCCAGATAGAGCGCGCCGGTGATGTTCTCCAGGTAGACGGTAGTCGGCTCCGTCGATGCCCGCCCGAACGCCTGCGGGAAGTCCAGCAGGACGAACGTGCCCGTCTCGCTGGCCAGCGGCGGGCCGGCGGTGAACGGCAGGACGCGCAGGCTCACGTTGGGCAGGGTGGCCATGTCGAGCAGGTGGCGGAGCTGCCCGGCCATCGCCTGCCGGTCGGGGAGGGTGCGCCGCAGCACCGCCTCGCTCAGCACCACCCTGAGGGTGGGCGCGCTGGGCAGCCGGCGGGTCAGGACGTGCTGGCGCTGCATCCGGACCTCGACGAGCTTTTCCCGATCCGCCGCGCTCATGGTGGGATTCTTGCGAAGAAACAATTCTGCGGCGTACTCGCGGGTCTGGAGCAGGCCCGGGATCAGCTCCGAATCGTATTGACGCAGCGTCGACGCCGACGATTCGAGGCCGACGTAGAGCGAGAACCAGGACGGGACCACGTCGCCGTAGGAATGCCACCAGCCCTTGGCGCGGGTCTCCCGGGCGAGCCCGGCGACGATGGACGTCATCTCCTCCGGCACCCGGTACATCGCACACATGGCACGGGCGTCCACCACCCGCACCGGCACCAGGCCCTTTTCGATGCGCCACACCTTCTGCCGGGAGCAGTCCAGCCCCTCGGCCGCGCTGTCCAGGGAGACCGAGGCGTCCTCACGGAGCTGGGTGAGCAGCCGGCCGAGCTGCCGTCGGGGAACGGTCGACCCGCTTGTTTCATCCGTCATGCAACATCACCGCACCCCTGGTGCAACAACAATTGTTTCCTCCGACGCATTTGTCCCCTCCATTCCTCGCGGATCAATTCGACCCGAGGTTAGGGGGAGGGGTGGGCGTTGCGCAAGGTGTGCGGCATGTTGCAGGCTGTGTATTGCCGGACGGAGATCCGAGGTGCCGGAAATGGCACCGACAATAGCCCGCTGTCCCGTCCGCTGCGAATAGCGCGTGGGCGGGGCGGCGCTATTTCCGGGAAGGACACCCGATGCGCGTGACCTATGAGGACTACCTGCTCGCCGCCGCGCTGACCCTGGCCCGTCGGCACCGGCCGACCTGGAGCTGGACCCGGTGGCGTCGGGTCTGCCGCTGCGGCGCGGAGTTGCCCTGCCGCGCCGGCCGCCGCAGCCTCCCCGCCCCGGGGCACTGGCCCGAGGCGGCGTCGTGACGGCCCGCCGTGCGCTGCCGGTGCTGATCCGGGTGGCGACGTGACGGCTCCCCGCGAGTTGCCGGTGCTGATCCTGGCGGCGTGGGACTGCCTGGACCGGCACCGCCGCAGTCGCTGTCCGAAGTGCGCCGAGACCGGGTTCTGCCCGCTGGTGGAGGCCGCCCGGGGCCGGATCAGGCAGTGGCGCAGATTCCGGCACGTCTGGGGACGGCGGTGATCGCCCCACCGCCGAAAGCGGGTGACCTGGTGGTGGTCGGCCGGGCGGCCAGTGTGCAGTTCGTCGAGCCGATCAGGTGCCGGGTGATCCGGGTGCTGGACTGGATCACGTACGACGGGTGGTGCTGGCTCGACGTCTACCAACTCGATGCCAAGGGGGATGCGGTGGCCCGGCGGTCGATCTTCGTACAACCGGCGGGGTTGCAGGTGTCGCCGGCCGCGCCGACGCCCCGGACGCCGGCCCGGTCGGGTGTGGCCCCGAACGCCGGGCGGCGGGCCCGGCCGGCCGGGGTGCCGCCGTCGGCACCGCGCCCGGCGGGCGGTGGCCGGTAGCGGCGTCAGCGGGTCGGGACATCAGCGGGGCGGGGCTTCGGCAGGCCGGGACGTCAGCGGGACGGGACGTCAGCGGGACGGGACGTCAGCGGGGCAGGGCTTCGGCAGGCCGGGGCGTCAGCGGGTCGGCGCGCTGGAGAAGTGGGGCTCGGCCGCCTCCAGCCTGGGCACCCGCACACCCCGCCGGCGGGCCTCCGCCAGGGTGTCGCGGCAGACCGCGCGCAACTCCTCGGGGTTGGCGTGCGCCTGCGTCACCCGGCGCATCGGCGGAAAATGCCCCATCAGCCAGGACATCGCCGGTGCCGCCAGCCAGAGGGGCGCGGTGAACGGCAGCAGCTCGGCGCGGTGCCGTCGCAGGTCGACGCCCCGGGCCTCGACCAGCGGCAGCAGCTCGCGGGTGGCGAGGATCGCCTCGCGGAGGTCCCGGGTGGTCAGCCCGGACAGGGTGCCCCGCCGCAGGCTCTGGGTGTGCAGGCCGGCGTTCTGGACGAAGTGGACCGACAGCCAGCCACGGAAGTCGGCGTTCTCCCGGACCTTGAACCCGGCCGCCCGGAACACCTGGCGTACGGCCCGCTCGCGGTCGGTCGGCGGCCGGTCGAGCGTGCCGAGGAAGACCACGGGCAGCAGGGACGCGTGCAGCACGCCGTCGTCGCCGAACCCACCGCCGGCCCCGGGAAAGCCCCAGGCCACCTGGTCGACGGGCAGGTCGGCGGTCGCGGTCAGCGGCTCCACCCACAGGTTGTTGAAGACGAGCACGGTGGCTCCGCCCACCCGGGGCCCCAGGAAGGCCGCCGCCTCGGCGAAGTTGTAGTGCTGCACGCTCAGCACGATCAGGTCGAAGTCGTGGTCGGGCTCCAACGTCTCGCGGTAGCGCACCGGCCACGTCTCGACGACCCGCCGACCCCAGGGCCGCCGCCGGGCGTCGAGCAGGTCGAGGTCGATCGCCTCCCCGTACGCCGCCGCCCGCCCCGGGCGGACGTAGAACTCCACGTGGTGGCCCGCCCGTTCCAGGGCCCATCCGTAGGTCGCGCTGATCACGCCCCGGCCGAACATCAAGATCTTCACGCGCACCTCAGGAGCTACAATCGGAGACCATCTCCACTTCCAAAATATGGAGACAGTCTCCACTTGTCAACGCGAGGCCCCCACATGACCGACCCCAAGCCGCTGCGCGCCGACGCCCGCCGCAACCGCGACGCCCTGCTCGCCAAGGCCCGCGAACTGTTCGCCGAGGGCCGCTACGACCTGCGCTTCGACGACTTCGCCACGCTGGCCGGGGTCGGCGTCGGCACGCTCTACCGGCACTTCCCCACCCGGGAAGCCCTGGCCGAGGCGGTCTACCGGGAAGAACTCGCCGCCATGTGCGACCGGGCCCGCGAGGCGCAGACCACCCTGCCCGCCGACGAGGCGCTGGAGTCGTTCCTGCGGGGATTCGTGGCCCACCTGCACGACCACGAGGGCCTCGCCCGCACCCTGTCCACACTGATGGCCGCCCGCTCCGGCGCGCTGGCCGAGGGCGCAGAGGCCCTCGGTCGGGCCGTCACCGACCTGCTGGCCGCCGCCGTGCGGGCCGGGAAGATCCGCGACGACGTGGGAGCCGGCGCGGTCATGATGGCCCTCCAGGGCATCTGCGCGGCCTACGGCCACCCGGCCTACCGGCCCGACGCGGACGGGGTGATCACCCTCGTCCTCGCCGGACTGCGCCGACCGGCACGATGAGCGCGGCCCGCGCCCCTACCGCTGGTGGCGGGGGAACGCGGGCCGGGCAGGAAGCCGGGGCGGGGTGCGGGCCGCTCGTGGCTGCCCGTACCCCCGCCGATGGCTCAGGTGTCGTAGCGGCAGGTACCGCCGGTGTTCGCCGTGCAGTCGTTGAGCTGGAGGCTGTCCAGGTTGATGGCCTGGTTGCCGGTGGTCGACTGGGTCGGCACGTTCACCGTGATCCGCACGCTGGCGGCGTTCGCCGGGGCGGTGGCGGTCGTCCGGTACTCCAGCCAGTTGCTGGCGAGCGTCTCGGTCGCCCCGGTGCTGGTCGACAGCAGGGTGCCGCCCGAGTTGTACCAGGCGAGCTGGAGTTGGGTGTTGACCGCCACGCCACTGCGCAACCGGGTGAACAACTTGTACGTCCGGCCGGCGGTGACCGTTGCCCGGTTCGTCAGCGAGATCGACGACGTGTTGGACGGCCCGGTGTAGGTGTTGAGCTGGACCGACCGGCGGCCGTCGAAGTAGGTGCAGGAGTTCGTCGAGATGCCGCAGGCGGGCGTCACCTGGTGCCAGCCGCCCGACGTGGTGAACGTCGACGTGCTGCTGCTCGGGGTGGCGGCCTCGACGGTGCGCTGTTCGGCGGTGAGCAGGTCGTTGTTCGCGCCCACGTCGCAGCAGACCGGGGCGGTCAGCATCGGGTGGTTCGCGACGTTCACCTTCGCCGTCGACGGGCTCGGGTCGATGTAGAAGCTGGCCGACAGCTCACTCGGGTCGTAGTAGCTGCGGAACCCCGGGTCGGTGTTCCAGTTGTCCCACCAGCCGTACATGATGTCGGGGACGTAGGAGGCCCCCGTCTCGGCCATCCAGGCGTGCCCCGCGCCGAGGACGTGCAACAGTTCGTGCCCGGCGACACCGGTGGTCCACGACTCGGTGACCGCCGAGCAGTGCACGCCGCTGGAGTTGCCGCCGGTCGGGCACTGGTAGGCGTCGGAGTTCGACGCGAAATCGGTGAAGACCAGGTAGATCCGGTTGCTGTCCTGGTATCCGGCGGAGATCAGGTCACTGCGGACCGTGCTGGCGGGGGTGTTCGGGTTCGCCCCGGCGTCGATCTTCTCGGGCACGACCAGGGAGCGGGCGTAGCCGGCGTACGTGCTGGTGTCGTACCCGGTGCGGCAGCTGAAGTTGTAGTGCTGGTCGTAGTTGGTCGACTCGTCGAGCGCCCAGTCGATCCGGTCCACCACCTTGGCGATGTACTCGACGTTGGCCTCGTAGTTGTTGCCGACGCCGTCGTGCCAGGCGTAGATCACCTGGACGGCGGGGGTCGCCCCCGTCGGTGCGGCCGGGTTGGCGACGGTGGACTGGCAGCCGCGCTTGGGCACGGTGGGCATGCTCGGTTGCGCGTACGGCTGGGCCGCCTCGGTGCCTGGCCCCCAGGCCAGGGCAGCGGTGGGGGCGGAGACCACCGCGAGGGCGGTGGCCAGGGCGGCGGTGACGACGGCGGTGAGGGTACGCGGCCGTCGGGTCCGGAACGGGGACCGGGGCAAGGGTGCTCCTCGATTGGTGGGGGCACTGCCGGTGGGCAGCGCTTTCCATCCAAACCGAGTGACATGACATACATCAATGTAAATGAATGGTGAGCAAGGTCATTCCCAGGTCCTGGGTAAATGCTTGTCCCGGCGCACATAACGTGCAGTAAGCGAACGGTCACGGTGGGCGTCGGTGGTGGAGCCGGCTCACGCGGGCCACCCCGACCTGCCCGACCTTCGACCACCGCTCCGCAGGGCGGTGGATCCCCACCCGCGAGGCGTTGCCGTCAGCCGCGCTCCGGCCGCTGGCGGCAGAGGTACACGTCGTAGCCGCCGAGCTCGTACCGAGAAACCACGTCGACGCCGAGCGCCTGGGTGGACCGGGCGAAGTTGACCGACATCGCGCCCGACGAGGGAAGGACGTAGGCCACCCGAGCGGACCCACGGACCTGGTCCCGGTACGGCCGATAGCGATCGAGACCGGGCGACAGGTCCTCATCGAGGACGGCGCACCGCACCTGCTCCCGACTGCGGTAAGCGAGCCGGTTGCACGTCCAGTACCCGGAATAGACGTGGCTGACGCCGGCCGTTCGCAGACCGTCCACAAGTCGCTGTTCATCGTCGGCCTGAGCGGCGTAGTCGGACCGGTGGGCGATCAACTGCCCGGTGGCGACCGACAGACCGACGAAGAACGCACCGGCGAGTGCGATACAACCAGCGGCCAGGAATGCACCGCCCAGGCTCGGACCGGTCACCCGCCGTCGGATTCCACCATGGTCGCCAGAGGTGCCGGACCCCACCTTGCCGACCACGGAGGCCGCACCGACCCACAGCGGCCAGAGAACGGCTGGCAGCGACACCAGCCCATAGTGGAGGTAGCGGGCACTCTCGACGGGGGTCATCGCCGACGAGGAACTCGCGACATACGCGGCGAGGGTCATCGCGGCACCGGCGACGAGCGCCAACCGGCCGGCGTGCACGCGACGTCCACCGCCGTCGGCGCGACGAAACGCGGCGACCGCGACGGCCGTCGCCGCCACCAGCAGGACAAGATAGGTCGGCCCCCACCACAATTGCCAGGTGGCACAGTGGCTCGGCGCACACAACCCGGAACTCAGCGGTAGGCCGACCAGGACCGCGCCGTGCAACCTGTCCGACCAGGCGGCCGGCTCGGTCGCACCACTGAGGGAAAGCAACACCGAAAACGAATCGGGGCGGCCCGGGCGAAGATTGAACACGATCAGTGGCGCCGCACCGAGGAGGAATCCGCAGACCGCCAGGGACACCCGACGTAGCGTCATCCCCGCCCGTCCCACCCATGCCACGAGCAGGACGGCGGCGGCAACGTACGGCAGGGCGAGCCAGTGGGTCCAGACGATGTAGCCGGCCAACCCGCCCCACACGACGAGCATCGTCCTTTGCTTCTCCGGCCGCAGGACCAGCAGTACGGACGCCAGCATGAGGCCGGCGACGGCGGTGGCGACGTCGGAATAGCCGCCGGCGCCGATGATCTGATCCTTGACCACCCGATCAGACCCGAACGCCAAGACTGCCGTGACGAAGACGGCAAACCAGGAAGAATAGAGGGTACGCGTCAACCGGAAAACGAGGAGGAGGAACACGGCGTACATGACGAGTGCCGGCAGCCGCAGGGTCCACCAGTGCGTGCCGAACACCTGCACCAACGGAGCCGCAAGATAGGAATAGAAGGTGCCCATGTAGTCCTGGCCGTAAAAGAAGGTCGGCCAATCCCGGCCCTCTCCGATGTGCAGAGCCGCCAGGCCGGCGGTGCCCTCGTCGCTGTTGGCCGGCGGGACGTCCACAGCTATCAGAATCGCCCGGTAGACGACACCCACAAGGCCGAGAATTGCTGCCGCGCACCATGGAAGCGACTTCCGCAGGCGAATCCCCGCAGTGGCTCCCACTGCCGTGTCTCCTGCGTTTCCCACCCGCCCGACGAGGTTGTTGCTTTCCGCCAGCTTTGCCACGGCCCCCCTTTCCGAGCGGCGTCCACATCCCCATCGGGCCGTACCGGGCGATTCTGCCACAGCGTGCGGCGGGCACCGGCCGCTGCGGAGCGGTTGTCGTTGGCCTGCCCGGCCGGGCCGCAAAGGTGGACGGTGGCGGCAACGCGCCCCATCTACCGACGGAGGGGTATCTGTGCGCCCGGCAGGATTCGAACCTGCGGCCTTGGGATTAGAAGTCCCCTGCTCTATCCGCTGAGCTACGGGCGCGCGGCGTACGTGTCGCGCCAAGAGGGTACCGCCGACCCCCTGCCATCCGGGGGCACGGGTCGCGTCCGGACAGGCGTGATCAGCGTCGCACGACACCCCCCATCCGGGCACCCGGCTTCCGGCCGGCGCGTCGGCCCGTACCCTCGGTCCGTGCTGCTGGAACCGGACACCGAGAACGAGGTCGCCTACGAGCTGTGCCAGCTCCTGGGCCGGGCCATCCTGCCGGTTCACACGGCAGGTGACCCGGGCACCGCCTTCTTCCTCGACCACCCCGGGGGCGGTTTCCTGCTGACCGCCGATGTGGTCGCCGCGCAGGCGCGGTGGCTCGGCCTGCGGCCCAGCATCACGGAGCCGACCGGCACGGCCGGGGAGTCGCTGACGCTTACGGACCTGCCGGCGCGGTGGGTGCGCGATGCCCGGCTCGGGGTGGCCGTCCTGCCGGCCGCCGCCCTGCACGGGTTCGCCGCCGGGCAGGGCTGGCGGTGGCGGGTGCAGCCGGTGCCGGCCGCGGTCGCCGTCCGGGCGGACGACCTGGCCGGCTTCGGTGCCGGGCCGGTCACCGCGATCGTGCTGGCCCTCGGCGTCGGCGTCGACGGCGCCCGACCGCTGGAGGTCGCCGTCGAGCGTGCCGTCCGCGACGGCGACTCGCTGCGCATCGCCGCCGTCCTCCCCGCCGGCTACGTCGGCGCCCCCGTCTTCGGGGTACGCCCCGACGCCGACGGGGAGATCGGCCTGCGCTGCCTCGGCGTGGTCCTGCCCGGGGACGGTGCACCCGGGGACGGGCATCCGGTGGCGACCCTCGACCGCGTGCTCGCCGCCCTCCCCGCCACCTGACCCGCCGCCGTGCCCGCCTAACCAGGCGGCGTGGTCGTCGACCCGGCGGCGGAAGGCGTCGGGCCGGCACCGAGGAACGCGTCGGCCCAGCGACCGGCCTCGGCGAAGACCTGCTCGCGGACGGCGGGGCCGGACAGCACCAGGTCGTGCTTGCCGCCGTCGAAGCGGGTCACGGTGACGTGCCGGCCGAGTCGGGGCGCCCAGCGGACCATGTGTTCCACGTCCAGCACCGCGTCGGCCAGCGCCGCCGAGTCGTGCCAGCGGGTGCCCCGGAAACTCCGGGTCGAGCAGGCCATCAGCACCGGAACAGGGATGTCCAGCCCGGCGCGGAGCTGCCGTTGGGCGGTACGGATCGCGGTCAGCCAGCCGGCCCGGACGGGGAACCCGGCGAGCGGCTTCCAGGCCAGGTCGTACGTCCACTCGCCGCGATGGTCGGCGTGCAGGCTCTCGCCGTACACGGTGCCCAGGCCGAAGGGGAGGATGCGGTGCGGCGCGCGACGGCCCAGCCGGGCGACGGCCGCCGCGAGGGGTCGACGGACCACCCAGGGGGCGTTGAGGTCGAAGAAGGGGCTGTTGAGGACGAGCCCGTCGACTCTGCCGGCGTCGCGGCGGGCGTGCGCCCAGAGCGAGATGATCAGGCCGCCGGTGGAGTGGCCCATGGCGAGCAGGGTGTCGTGCCCGTCCTCGTCGCGGATGATCTTGGCGGCGGCGTCCAGCTCGGGGAAGTAGTCGCTCAGGTCGCGGCAGAAGTTCGGGGTCTGGTGGGGTAGCAGGCTGCGGCCGTACTTGCGCAGGTCGAGGGCGTAGAAGTCCCAACCGCGCTCGGCGTAGAAGTCGGCCAGGTGGGTCTGGAAGAAGTAGTCGACGAAGCCGTGCACGTACAGCACCGCACGCCCGGTCGGGCGCTCGGCACGCCGCCGGACCAGCGTCGCGACCACCGGCCCCTCGTCGTCGGTGCCCAGGTCGATCGTCTGCCGCTCGTACGGCGGCCCCAGCACGTCCTGTTCCACGACCGCGACGCTACGCCCGCCGACTACCCGGCGGTAGCCCCGGTGCCGGGGTGGCCGAACCCCACGTCGACGCGACGGGTCACCCCCACCCGGCGTGACGCCTGGGCAGGGGCGACCCGGTGACCGGTCAGGCGGTTTCGGCGTCCACCCGGTCGGTGTCGTTGTCGGCGTCGAGGTCCGGCAGCGGCGCGGGGACGGGCTGGGCCATCTCCCGGATGTGCTTGTTGTGCCGGGGCTCCTGCTTGGTCTTGGCGTCGTTGAGCTTGCGGCGCAGGTCGTCCCGGGCGTCGTTGAGGGCGGCCCGCAGATCCTCCTCGCTCGACGTGGTGACGATCTTCTGCCGACCGGCGATCCAGCACTCCAGGGTGACCTTCTGCCCGCGCGCCTCCCGGTCCTTGACCGACACCTCCAGCTCGGTGGCGTCGGCGTGGAAGGCGGCCAGCCGGGCGTCCAGGGTGCCGAACTGCTCGACGATCCAGTTCCGGTCGCCCTGGGAGAAGCCCGCGCCCATCCGCAGGCACTCGGCCACGGTCGCCGGGTTCGTCACCGCGCTCATCGCCGCACCTCCCGCTCGGTGCGGACGGAACCGGTGGTGCGGAGCGGGGTCCGAATCATCAGCACTGCCTTTCTCTTCGGACGTCGTGCCTGGTGGTACCTGGTTGATCAACTCATTACCCAGTCGGGGTCGACCTCACTCCGGGTAACGCCGTCTTCTCGGTGTCGTTGTCGCTCGATGCCGGTCGTTGCCTCCGATGCCGGTCGTCGCCCCGCCCCTGCGGTGGCCTCTGGTCCCATCCTGGTCCCGGCCCGGCAGGGTCCTCCAGGGCCGGTCGACCTAGCACGACGGGACCTTGATCAGGTCGTCGTCCACAGGCGCTCCGGTTGTCCACAGGGCGGGGCGCGGGGCTCGCGTCGTCCCGCCGCGCGGGTCAGGCTCGGTCCGAGTCGACTCGCCACCGCATCCACAGGACCCCTGGGAGGGGGAACGATGTTTGACACTTATGTAACTGTTGTCGGCAACGTACTGACCGCGCCGGAGTGGCGTCGTACCGCGCAGAGCAACACCCTGGTCGCCAACTTCAAGGTGGCCTCGACCGCCCGCCGCCTCAACCGGGACAGCGGCCGGTGGGTGGACGGCAACAGCCTCCGCGTCCGGGTCAACTGCTGGCGCAAGCTGGCCGAGGGGGTGGCCGCCTCCGTCATGGTCGGCGACCCGGTGGTGGTCGCCGGGCGGCTCTACACCCGCGACTGGACCGACGACGCCGGCAACCACCGGGTCCTCTACGAGTTGGAGGCGGTCGCGGTCGGCCACGACCTGTCCCGGGGCCGGTCCCGCTTCCTGCGCAACCGGCCGAGCATGGCCACCAGCGCGGTGGAGGACGACGAGGCGGCCCAGCGGGTGCAGGGTGAGCCGACCGAGCCGGTCCCGGTCGGGCAGGCTCCCGCCGGGCCCGACGACCGGCCCCTCGACGACGACTTCGAGCTGTCCGGCTTCGGCTTCCCGCGCGCCGGCCACGACCTGCCCGGCAGCGGGTACGCCCCGGCGACCGACCCGTTCGACGACGAGCCCGACGACGACCTCACCCCGCTGCCCGACGACGGGACCGACACCGGTGACGACCCGACGGCCCGGTCCGGCGACTGGGCCGAGCCGCACCGGTCGGGCGAACAGAGCCGGTCGGACGGACCGGGCGGGCCCGGCGGTGCGGTGCGATCGGTCGGCGAGGGGCAGCCCGACGGCGCGGAGCAGCCGACCGACGAGGGGCAGCCGACCGACGAGGGGCAGCCGACCGACGAGGGGCAGCCGGCCGACGGAGGGCAGCCGGGCGACGGAGGGCAGCCGGGCGACGGGGACCGGTCCGGTGGCGCGGGCCGGTCGGGTGGTGCGGTGGCGACGCCGGGCGAGGTGGCCCTCGGTCCGGCGGGTCGGGCCCGACGTGGCCGGGGCCGGGTGCCGGCCCCCGCCTGAGCCGCCGACCCGCGCCGGGGAAGGGGCGCGGGTCGCGGTGCGTACGAACGGGGGCGGGGTGGCGACGGCGACGTGGCCACCCCGCGTACGACTAGGCTGGCCGGCCGGAGGTGGTGCGGGTGGGGCGGCGCACAGCGGCGGCGGACGCGGTCGGCCTGGTGGCCGGATACGCGCTGGACAGCCTGCTCGGCGATCCACGGCGCTGGCATCCGGTGGCCGGTTTCGGTCGGGCCGCCGGTGCCCTGGAACGTCGGGTCTACCGCGCCGATCGTCGGGCGGGAACGGTCTTCACCGCCGTGGCCGTGGGTGCGCCGGTGCTGCTCGGTGCGGTCGCCAGCCGGGCCACCCGGCGACACCCGGTGGCCCGGGCCCTGGTCGTGGCCGCCGGCACCTGGACCGTGCTCGGCGGTCGGACCCTGCGCCACGAGGCGACGGTGATGGGCGCCGCCCTGCGCGCCGGTGACCTGCCGACGGCCCGGCACCGGCTCGGACACCTCTGCGGCCGGGACCCGTCCCGGCTCGACGAGAGCGAGTTGGCCCGCGCCACCGTCGAGTCGGTCGCCGAGAACACCTCCGACGCGGTGGTCGCCCCGCTGGTCTGGGGTGCCCTCGCCGGGCTGCCCGGCCTGCTCGGCTACCGGGCGGCCAACACCCTCGACGCGATGGTCGGGCACCGCTCACCCCGCTACGCCCGGTTCGGCACCCCGGCCGCCCGGCTCGACGACCTGCTCAACCTGGTGCCGGCCCGACTGACCGGGCTGCTCACCGTCGCCGCCGCGCCCACCGTGCACGGCGACCGGGAGCGGGCCTGGCAGGTCTGGCGACGGGACCGCCACGACCACCCCAGCCCCAACGCCGGGCAGTGCGAGGCGGCCATGGCCGGCGCGCTGGGCGTCCGGCTGGGTGGCCGCAACGTCTACTTCGGGCGGTCCGAGGTGCGACCGTTCCTCGGTGACGGCCCACGCCCCGAGGCCCGGCACCTGAAACGGGCCGGCCGGCTGTCCGGGACGGTCGGCCTGGCCGCCCTCGCGCTGGCTGCCGCCTGGCCGTTGACCGGCCGCCCGCTGACCACCGCCGCCGGCCGCACCCTGCTGCGTCGACCGGCCCGGCAGATCGTCGCCCGTCTCGGCACCCCCGGCCGGGTGAGCGGACGGTGAGCGGAGGGCTGCTCGTCGCGGGCACCACCTCCGACGCGGGAAAGAGCGTGCTGACCGCCGGCATCTGCCGCTGGTTGCACCGGCAGGGGGTCGCCGTCGCGCCGTTCAAGGCGCAGAACATGTCGAACAACTCCGCCGTGGTTGTCGGCCCCGACGGACGCGGCGGCGAGATCGGTCGGGCCCAGGCGATGCAGGCCGCCGCCTGTGGCCTCACCCCCGACCTGCGGTTCAACCCGGTGCTGCTCAAGCCGGGCAGCGACCTGGCCAGTCAGGTGGTGCTGCTCGGGGAGGCCGTCGACACGGTCACCGCCGGCAACTTCCGTACCCTGCGACCCAGGCTCGCCGAGACGGCGTACGCGGCGCTGGCCGAACTGCGGGCAACGTACGACGTGGTGATCTGTGAGGGGGCCGGCAGTCCCGCCGAGATCAACCTGCGGGCCGGCGACTACGTCAACATGGGGCTCGCCCGGCACGCCGGTCTGCCCACCATCGTGGTCGGTGACATCGACCGGGGCGGCGTGTTCGCCTCGATGTTCGGCACGGTCGCCCTGCTCGACCCCGCCGACCAGGCGCTGATCGCCGGCTTCGTGATCAACAAGTTCCGGGGTGATCTGGGTCTGCTCCGCCCCGGGCTCGACATGCTGCACCGGGTGACCGGCCGGCCCACCTACGGGGTGCTGCCCTGGCAGCTCGACCTGTGGCTCGACGCCGAGGACTCGCTGGCCTACGGGCGGGTGCTCGGCCGGCCCGCCGCCCCGTACGGCACCGAATGGCTCGACGTCGCGGTGGTCCGGCTGCCCCGGATCAGCAACGCCACCGACGTGGAGGCCCTCGCCACCGAGCCGGGGGTCCGGGTCCGGCTCACCGTCGAACCCGCCGAGTTGGCCGCCGCCGACCTGGTCGTCCTGCCCGGCTCCAAGTCCACCGTCGCCGACCTGGCCTGGCTGCGGGAGACCGGGCTCGCCGAGGCGGTCACCGCGCACGCCGCCGCCGGCCGGCCGCTGCTCGGTATCTGCGGCGGGTTCCAGATGCTCGCCACGGCCATCCACGACCCGGTGGAGAGCCGGCAGGGCAGCGTCCCCGGCCTGGGCCTGCTGCCCATCGAGATCACCTTCGATCCGGGCAAGACCGTCCGGCCCGCCGTCGGCACCGCCGCACCCGACGTCCCGGTGCGCGGCTACGAGATCCACCACGGGTTCGTCTCCGCCGCCGATCCGGCGCTGCCCCCGCTGCTGCACCACGCCGACGGCCGTCCCGAAGGTGCCCGGCTCGGCGCGGTGCACGGCACCCACTGGCACGGTGCGTTCGAGTCCGACGGGTTCCGCCGCCGGTTCCTCACCGAGGTGGCCCGGTCGGCCGGGCGGCACGGCTTCACGGTCGCACCCGACACCAGCTTCGCCGCCGCCCGCGAACGCTCCCTCGACCTGCTCGGTGACCTGGTCGAGGAGCACCTGGACACGGCCGCGCTGTGGCGGCTCGTCGAGACCGGCGCCCCCGCCGGCCTGCCGTTCATCCCGCCCGGCGCACCACCGACGAACTGACCGTCCTGCCCGCACCGGGCCGGTCGCGGCGATCGTGCCGCCCGTGGCCCGGCCACCGGCGGGTCGTCAGAGCCGGACGTCGGTGGCCCCCGCCGGGCACCTTTCAGAAGCGGGCCTCGCCGTCGCCGGCCCGCTCAGAGCCGGACGTCGGCGGGGCGGTCGGACAGGGGCAGCCCCGCCTCCCGCCACGCCTGCACACCGCCCGTCATGTCGGTGGCGTTGCGCAGGCCCAACGCCTGGAGGCTGGCCGCCGCCAGGCTGGAGCTGTAGCCGTGCCGGCACACCACCACGATCTCCCGGTCGTAGCCGGTCGACTCGGGGATGCGCCAGTCGCTGGCCGGGTCCAGCCGCCACTCCAGCACCGTCCGGTCGATGACGATCGCGCCGGGCAGTTCCCCCTGCTCGCGGCGTTGACCCTCGGTACGCGTGTCGACCAGCAGCGCACCCGCCCGTACCGCCTCGACCGTCTGTTGAGGACTCAGCCGCCGCAGCCCGGCTCGGGCCTGTTCCAGCAGGGCGTCCACACCGGGACTCATCACGTCATTGAGCACGTCCAGATCATGCCCCGGCCCCCGCACCCCCGCCTGACGAACAGCACTCCCCACGGCGGAACCAGGCTCACGGGGGACACCCGCTAGCGTCACCGGTGTGACGGTGGCCCTGGTGGAGGCGTACGCGACGCTGGCCCGCCGGGTGCTCGGCGGACCCGCCCGGTTGGGGCGTACCCGACTGGTGGCCGTTGACGGGCCCAGCGGCGCGGGCAAGAGCGTGTTCACCGCGCGCCTCGCGGACGCCCTGGCCGCCCTGCCCGACGGCGGGCGGCCACCGGTGGTGCACACCGACGACCTGCTCGACGGCTGGGACGACCAGTTCACCTTCTGGGCCCGGCTGGAGCGACGGGTGCTCGCCCCGCTGCGGGCCGGCCGACCGGGGTCCTACCAGCGGTACAGCTGGGTGCGGCGGGCGTTCCTGCCCCGCGCGGTGCCGGTGCCGGTCGTGCCGGTGCTGCTGCTGGAGGGGGTGAGCGCGGCGCGGGCGGCGATCCGGCCGGAGCTGACCCTGTCGGTACAGGTCACCGCCCCGGCCGGGCTGCGGCTGCGCCGCGCGCTGGACCGGGACGGGGTGCAGCTCCTGCCGGAGCTGCGGCGCTGGCACGCCGGGGAGGAGGCCCACTTCGCCGCCGACCGGACGGCCGCCGCCGTGGACCTGGTGGTCGACGGGGCACCGACGCTGCCGCACGACCGGGACCACTACTACGTCCGCCGCCCGCCGCCCGTCACCCCGGTCGACCCGGCCTGACTCCGTTGACCCCGGTCTGACGCCCGTGCAGGGGACGGCCGCGCGGCCCGGCCGCTGCCGGTTCCGGCTCGCCGGGTACCTCCCGGTAAGGCCGGCATACGATGCCGGTCATGACCTCACCGATCATGTCCGAGTCCGAGGTACGGGCCGCCGTCGCGCGGGAGCTGCCCGGTGTCCGTGCCGACCTCGAACGCCTCGTCCGCATCCCCGGCATCGCGTTCGAGGGCTTCGACCACTCGCACGTCGAGCGCTCCGCCGAGGCGGTCGCCGAGTTGCTGCGCGGCTGCGACCTCGACGTGCGGATCGTGCGGTCGGGCGGCCAACCCGCCGTGATCGGGACGAGGGCCGCCCCGCCCGGCGCACCCACCGTGCTGATGTACGCCCACCACGACGTCCAGCCCGTCGGCGACCTGTCGCTGTGGGAGTCCGAGCCGTTCGAGCCGGTCGAGCGGGACGGCCGCCTCTACGGGCGCGGCGCGGCCGACGACAAGGCCGGCATCATGGCGCACGTCGCCGCCCTGCGCGCCTTCGGTGACCGGCTCCCGGTCGGCGTGGTGCTGTTCATCGAGGGTGAGGAGGAGTACGGCTCCGACTCGCTGGAGCGGCTGCTCGCCGAGCACCGGGAGGAGATCGCCTCGGACGTCATCGTGATCGCCGACTCCACCAACTGGGACGTGGGCGTACCGGCCCTGACCACCTCGCTGCGCGGCGTGGTCAACCTGTTCGTCGAGCTGCGCACCCTGGACCACGCGGTGCACAGCGGCATGTTCGGCGGTGCCGTGCCGGATGCGCTGACCGCGCTGGTGCGCCTGCTGGCGACCCTGCACGACGATGCCGGAGACGTGGCCGTCGCGGGCCTGACCAGCCGGACCGGTGCCGCCGTCGACTATCCGCAGGACCGGTTCCGGGCCGAGGCCGGGCTGGTCGAGGGGGTGTCGCTGATCGGCAGCGGCCGGATCACCGACCGGCTGTGGACGAGGCCGGCGTTGGCCGTGCTCGGCATCGACGCCCCGGCCACCGGTGAGGCACCGAACGCGCTGGTCCCGGCGGCGAAGGCCAAGCTGAGCGTACGGCTGGCGCCGGGTGACGACCCCAAGCGGGCGTACGACGCGGTGTGTGCCCATCTGGAGCAGCACGCCCCGTGGGGTGCCCGGGTGGCGGTGACCCTGGAGCACGACGGCGACCCGTGTGTCATCGACGCGTCGGGGCCGATGTTCGACGCGGCCCGCGCGGCGTTCCGGGCCGCCTGGGACGGCACCGAGCCGGTGGACATCGGCGTCGGCGGTTCGATCCCGTTCATCGCCACCTTCCAGGAGATGTTCCCGCAGGCGGCGATCCTGGTCACCGGGGTGGAGGACCCGCACGCGCGGGCGCACGGCCCGAACGAGAGCCTGCACCTCGGTGAGTTCGCCCGGGTCTGCCTGGCCGAGGCGCTGTTGCTGGCCGGGGTGGCCGAGCAGGGGCGGCAGGCCGGTTAGGCCGCGGAACCACAAATTTCGGGGTCGTTGTCGGAGTTTGCGGCGTGTCGGACGGCAGCCTGGTATAGCCTTTCGAACATGCGTACGAACGACGTGATGACGCGGCTGGAAGCCGCCGTGAGCGCTCTGGGAGACGTCGACGTCTCCGCGTGGCCCGAGGACACGCTCAAGGAACAGCTCGGCGAGCTTTCGGCGGTGTTGGTCGCCCTGGACGGGGTGTTGTCCCGGGTCGCCGACGGCGTCCGCGCCCGGGGTCTGCGCATCGAGGAGCCCGTCTCGGCCTGAGCCGTGGTCCGGGTGGTCACACCCGGTGCCGTTGGGGAGGACGGCCCGATCGGGACGACCCGGGTACGGCAATACCCGGGTGATGTCGGGGGTGGCTGGCAGGATGAGGTGCGTGCGGTTCCTCGACCTGGCAGCCACCTCCGCGGCCGTCGCGGCCACCTCCGGCCGACGCGCCAAGGTGGAGTTGCTGGCTGGCGCGCTGCGGGCGCTCGACCCGTCCGAGGTGTCGGTCGGCTCCGGCTATCTCGCCGGTGAGCTGCGCCAGCGGCAGACCGGCGTGGGCTGGGCCAGCCTGCGCGAGCTGCCGCCACCGGCCGCCGAGCCGACCCTGACCGTGACCGCTGTCGACGCGGCGATCGACGAGATCGCCGCCGTGCACGGCCCCGGTTCCCAGGCCCGCCGCCGGCACCTGCTCGCCGCCCTCCTGGGTGCCGCCACCGCCGACGAGCAGCGGCTGCTGGTCGACCTGTTCCGTGGCGAGCTGCGCCAGGGCGCCCAGGCGGGCCTGCTCGCCGATGCCATCGCCCGGGCCGCCGAGGTGCCGGTGACGGCGGTCCGCCGCGCCCTGCTGCTCGCCGGTGACCTGCGGGCCGTCGCGCTGGCCGCACGCACCGGCGGGGCCGCCGCGCTGGCCGGGTTCGGGCTCCAGGTGGGCCGGCCGCTCGCGCCGATGCTGGCCCAGAGCGCACCCTCGGTCGATGCCGCGCTCCAGGCCACCGGGGTCCCGGCGGTGGTCGACGTGAAACTCGACGGCATCCGCATCCAGGTGCACCGCAACGGCGACGACGTCGCGGTCTTCACCCGCAGCCTCGACGAGATCACCGACCGGGTGCCCGGCGTGGTGGCCGCCGTGCGTGCGTTGCCGGCCCGGGAGCTGGTGCTCGACGGCGAGGCGATCGGGTTGGACACCGCCGGCCGTCCGTTGCCGTTCCCGCAGACCTCCAGCCGGGCGGCCCGCCGGGCCACCGCCACCGCTGCGACCTCCGCCGACGGTGCCACTGCCGCCGACGGTGCCCCCGCCGCCAGCGCTGCGGCCGACGTGGCCCCGCTGGCCGAGGCGACCGCGCTCACGCCGTACTTCTTCGATCTGCTGCACCTCGACGGCGACGACCTGATCGACCTGCCCGGCCGGCAGCGGTGGGCCCGGCTCGCCGACGTGGTCGACGGGTCGCTGCTGGTCGGTCGGGTCGAGGTCGACGACCCCGAGCAGGCCGGCGCGGCGTTCGCCGCCGCGCTCGACGCCGGTCAGGAGGGGGTGGTGGTCAAGTCTCCGGACGCCCCCTACGACGCCGGTCGCCGGGGCACGGCCTGGGTCAAGGTCAAGCCCCGGCACACCCTCGACCTGGTCGTGCTGGCAGTGGAGTGGGGCAGCGGCCGGCGGGAGGGCTGGCTGTCCAACCTCCATCTCGGCGCGAGGGACCCGCGCACCGGCGAGTTCGTCATGCTCGGCAAGACCTTCAAGGGGCTCACCGACGAGTTGCTGCGTTGGCAGACCGAACGCTTCCTCGGGCTGGCCGTGGAGCGCGGCGACTGGGTGGTGCGGGTCCGTCCCGAGCAGGTGGTCGAGATCGCCTTCGACGGGGTGCTCGCCAGCACCCGCTACCCGGGCGGGGTGGCGCTGCGGTTCGCCCGGGTGCTGCGTTACCGCGACGACAAGTCGGCTGCCGAGGCCGACACCATCGACACGGTCCGGGCACTGCACGCCGGCCGGCTCACCGACTGAGCCGCACCCGGCCATCCCACCGACTGAGCCGCACCCGGTGGGACGGCCGGTCAGAGCGTGGACAGCGACCGGGCGTAGTTGACCTGGTTGTTGATCTGCTGGACCTGCGCCTGGTCGACGACCGGGATGCGGGCCACGTACTGGTGTCCGCCGTTGGTCACCGTCACCTGCACGGTGCCGTGATGCCGCGTCTCCTTGATCAGCAGGAAGAGCAGGCTGAAGATGGTCAGGCAGAAGAAGCCGAGGATGGCGCAGACGATCGCCCAACTGGCGATCTTCTCCTCCCGCTGCCAGTAGTCGGCCACGTACCAGGTGGCGCCGGCCAGGGGCAGCACGCCGGTCGGGGTGCGGATCACCGGCGGGGTGACCATGATCTCGCCGATCTGCACCGCCACCGGCTGCTGACCACCCATCGCCCCCGGCAGCGGCGGGGTGAAGTGCGGCGGGTACGGCCCCGGCTGGCCCATCGAGGCGGCGTACGGGTCGACCCCGGCGGGTGCCGGGAACGGTCCCGATGACGTGGAGAACTGGGCCGGTGGGGCCGAGAACTGGCCTGGCGATGCGGAGAACTGGGCGGGCGGGGCCGAGTACGGTCCGCCGCCCATCGACGGGGTGGAGAGGTCGACCGGCACCGCCGGGGGAGGTGCGGCCGGGAACGGGGCCGTGGGAGGTGTCTGCTGCGCCGGGGCCGGGGGCACGTCCGGCGACGGCGCCCAGGGATCGTAGGCGGGGTTCGCCGGCGTGGGCGGATCGGACGGGTACGACGGGGCGGGGTCGGAGGTCACCGCGACACCTCACGCGCGTTGAACATCCTGCGGACCATACAGCGTCCGGCGTCGCCCCGTGTTCCGGCGTTGCCCGGTGTTGCGGCGCGCAGCCCGGTGTTCCGGCGTTGCCCCGGTGTTCCGGTGTTCCGGCGTTGCCCGGTGTTTCGGCGTGGTGCCGGCCTGTCGGCCCGGCCGGGTAGATGCCTGTCGTGCGTCCTTTCGAGGTGATGACGAGAACGAGTCAGGTCGACCGGGGCGTGGTGGGCCGGGTCGCGCGGTCCCGGCGGTCGACCGGTTGATGCTGTGACGTCATCAGCTCGAAAGGACGCGTACCCATGATGCGCCGCCCCCGGCTGGTGCCAGGTCCGCCGGCGGTGGGGCGGCGCGGGTCGGCTGGGACCCGCACGGTCCGTCCGGCGGAACCGACCTGGTCGGCCGAGCCTGGTCGGCAGTGGAGCGTCGGGTGTTGCGCGAGCGGACCGTTCAGCGGGGATGGCGGCCAGGCGGAGGTGCCGGTCCGGCGGAGGTGCCGGTCCGGCGAAAGTGCCGGCCGGGCGGTCAGGCGGGCGTGACGGGTTCGGCGGCCCGGTCGACGGGCGGCTTCGGGGCGTCCAGGCCGGCGGCGCGGCGGGCCTCCCGCCGGGCCACCCAGCCGTAACCGAAGAGCGTCATCGCGGCGAACAACCACCACTGGACGACGTAGCCGAAGTTCTGCCAGTTGTTGGTGTGCCCGATCGGCACCGCCCGGAACGTCGGGTCGTTCGCCGGGGTCTGCTCGTCGAGCAGCAGGTACGCCCCGTGCAGCGGGTACGGCAGCTCGCGGGCCAGCTTGTCCACGGTCACCCGGCGGGTCTCCAACCGGCCCTCGCGCCGGTCCACCCCGTTGCCGCCGCTCTCGGTGGGGTGCACCCGGCCGACGACGGTCACCTGACCGGTCGGCAGCGCCGGCACCTCGGGCATCGCCAGCGCGCCGCCGGGTGCCGGGGGGACCCAACCCCGGTCGACCAGCACCGCCGTGCCGTCGTCGAGCACCAGCGGGGCGAGCACCTCGAAGCCGACCCTGCTCTCCACCGTCCGGCCCCGGACCAGGACGACGTTCGCGGCGTCGTACCGGCCGCTGACGGTGACCCGGCTCCATTCGTCCTGCTCGGCGGGGGCTGGGCCGACCGTGCCCGCGCCGCCGGTCGGGGCGGGCAGCGTCGACCGTAGCGGTGCGGGGGTGCCCGCGGTGCCGGCGTCGATGCGTTCGTTGACGGCGGTGCGCTCCCGGTAGCGGTCCAGCTGCCAGTTGCCGAGCAGCACCATGACGGCGGCGGCGACCAGGGTCAGCGCGAGGATGCCCAGCCAGCGTGGGGTCAGCAGGAACCGGTACACAGCACGAGGCTACCCGTATGACCGGGGCCACCCTCCGCGACGGCCCGGGACCGGCCCGGGTGGCACCGGATCGGCGGTCCCACCTGTTGATGCGGGCGGGTATGGTCACGCGAGCGGATCGCCGCCGGTGTTCCTGGCGGCCGTCCGGGTCACCGTCCGTCACCACCGAGGAGTCGATGATGACTGCCGTGCCGCGCCTCGTGTTCAGCGCGCCGTCCTCCGGTCACGGCACCAATGCGCTCTCCGTCGGCCTGCTGGCGGCGCTGGCCGACCGGGGGCTCGACGTCGCCGGTTTCAAGGTCGGCCCGGACCACGTGGACGCCGCGTACCTCGGCCTGGCGGCCGGCCGTCCCGGTCGTAACCTCGACCCCCGGCTGATCGGGGCCGACCGCCTCGGGCCGCTCTTCGCCCACGGCGCGCAGGGTGCCGCGTTGGCCCTGGTCCAGGGCACCATGGGGCTGTACGACTCGGTTGCCGGCCGCCCCGAGGCGGAGTCCACCGCCGCGGTCGCGACCGCCCTGCGCAGCCCCGTCGTGCTGGTGGTCGACGTGGCGGCGATGGGGCAGTCGGTGGCGGCCCTGGTGCACGGTTTCCGCTCGTACGACGAGCAGCTCTGGTTGGGTGGGGTGATCCTCACCCAGGTCGCCTCCGGCCGGCACGAGTCCATGCTGCGGGAGGCGCTCGACGATGTCGGGGTGCCGGTCTACGGGGCGTTGCGCCGCCACGAGCTGCCCCCGGTGCTGCCTGCGCGCCGGCACGGCGTGGTGCCGGTCCTCGCCCGCGACGCCGAGGCGACCCGGGCGGTCCGCCGGCTCGGTGAGGCGGTCGCCGGCACGGTCGACCTGGAGCGCCTGCTCGCGCTGGCCCGCTCGGCACCGGCGCTGTCCGTCGCGGCCTGGTCGCCGGCCACCGGGACCCCGGTGGCGGACGCGCCGGTGGTGGCGCTGGCCGGGGGGCCCGGCGGCAGCTACGGCCACCCGGAGACCGCCGAGCTGCTGCGGGCCGCCGGGGCGCAGGTCGTCACCGTCGACCCGCTGCGTGACGAGGCGTTGCCCGCCGGGACCCGCGCGCTGGTCGTCGGGGGTGCGCTACCCGAGTCGTACGCGCGGGACCTGTCGGCCAACCGGCGGCTCTGCATCGCGGTGGCCGAGCTGGCCCGTACCGGCCGCCCGGTGCTCGCCGAGGGCACCGGCCTGCTGTGGCTGGCCCGCGAACTGGACGGGTTGCCGATGTGCGGGGTGCTGGACGCGATCGGCGCGAGCCGGGACGGTCTGGTGGTGGGCTACCGGGAGGCGACCGCCCAGTCCGACAGCGTGGTCGCCCGGGCGGGTACGACGGTGGTGGGCTACAAGCAGCACGGCGCGGTGCTCACCCCCCGGTCCGGGCCACGGGCGGCCTGGAGCTGGGAGGGTGGCACGCCCGAGGGTTTCGTCTGGCGGGGGGTGCACGCCTCCCAGCTCGGCCTGCACTGGGTGGCGTACCCCGAGATCGCGACCCGGTTGGTGACGGCGGCGGCGCTGCCGGCACCGGTCGAGGGCGTCGCCGCCCCGGCCTGACCGGCCCGGTCGGCCCCACGGACCGGCCCGACCGCCGCCCCGCCCGGGACTGCCGCCGTCGGCCCGGGTTTCAGCCGACGATGGCGTCCGACGGTGGGGTGAACTGGCGGGTCGGGGTGCCCTTGAGACCGTCGCGCAGGGTCTGGGCGACCGCGTTGACCGGCACCTGGGACTGCCCGTCGCCGACGGCGTTGAACGGGTTGTCCGGGTCGGCGATGAAGCTCGCCGCCGCCAGTTCCGGGGTGTAGCCGACGAACCAGGCCGACCGGGTGCTGTCCGTGGTGCCGGTCTTGCCGGCGACCGGACGGCCCACCGTGCGGCGGACGCTGTCCGCCGTCGACCAGCCGCCGCAGGTGCCCTTGGCCGGGGTGTCGCCGGTGGGGCAGCGGGCGGCGTCGGTGGCGGCGCGGGCCGCGTCGGCGTTGACCACCTGCCGGCAGCGGGGCTTGGCCACCTCCCGTTCGATGCCACCGGCGGTCCGGTACGTGGCCGGGGTGCCGTCCCGGTTGGTGATCGAGTTGACCGGCATCGCCTCGCAGTACCGGCCGTCGGCGGCGATCGCGGCGTACGCGTTGGCCATCTCCAGCGGGGTGGCGTCGGAGACGCCCAGGGTGAACGCGCCCCACTTCTTGGCCTTCGCCGGTGACGCCTGCTCCTTGTCGACGTCGGTACGCCAGCGCAGGCCCAGCTGTTCCGCGAGGTGCACCCCCCGGTCCGCGCCGATCTTCTCCTCCAGCTGGACGAAGTAGGTGTTCACCGACTTGCCGAACCCGGACCACATGGTCTGCCGGCCGGTCATCGCCCCGCTGGCGTTGGACGGCGCCCACCCGTCGTAGACGGCAGACTTGTACCGGTACGGCGAGTCGAACGCGGTGGACAGCGGCATCCCGGCGTCCAGGGCGGCCAGCATCGGGAACATCTTGAACGTCGAGCCGGCCTGGTAGCCCGGGAGGGTGCCGCCGCCGAGCAGCGGGGCGACCGTGTTCGGGTAGTTCGCCTTCATCTTCGGATCGGCCTCGGGGTTCGAGCTGGGTCCGTTCTCGCTGACGTCCAGGGAGTACGTCCGGTTCACCGCCATCGCCTTGATCCGTCCGGTGCCCGGTTCGGCGACCACGATCCCGTTGGCGAAGGGACTGTCGACGCGGTCCTTCGCACCGACGTTCTTCTCGGCGGCGGCCTGCACCTTGGGGTCGAGGCTCAGCACGATCCGGTAGCCGCCCCGGCGCAGCTTGTCCATCCGCTCCAGCCGGTTCTCCCCGAACGCGGGCTGCGCGCTCCACCAGTTCTTCACGTAGTCGCAGGCGAAGCCCCAGGTGTTGTACTTGTTGGGGATCGCGGCGCAGTCGTTGGCCGGGGTGGTGGGTCGGGTCCGGATGGGTTCGCTCTTGGCCACCGCGGCGGCGTCCGGGGACAGGTAGCCGAGCTGGGTCATCTTGTCGAGCACGTAGTTGCGCCGGCCGGTGGCCTCCTTCTGGTCCGAGCTGAGCGGGTCGTACTCGGAGGGGGACTTGACCAGGCCGGCGAGGGTGGCCGCCTCGACGGGGGTGAGGGTGGCCGGGGTCTTGGAGAAGAAGATCTGCGCCGCCGCGTAGATGCCGTACGCCCGGTGGCCGAAGTACGCCGAGTTGAGGTAGCGCTCCAGGATCTGCTCCTTGGTCAGCTCCTTCTCGATGTCCAGCGCCATCCGCATCTCCTTGACCTTGCGCAGGCTGGTCTGCTGGGTGGCCTCCTGGACCTCCTGCGGCGTCTGTGCGCTGTCCCGTAGCGCCATCCGGACGTACTGCATGGTCAGGGTGGAGGCGCCCTGGGAGACGCCGCTGGAGCGGGCGTTGGCCACGAAGGCACGGGCCACGCCCTTCGGGTCGACGCCCGAGTGCTGGTAGAAGCGGTTGTCCTCGGCGGCGACGATGGCCTGCTGGATGTTCGGCGACATGTCCGACAACTTGGTGTACTGCCGGTACTCCTCGTAGAACATCGTCAGGATCGTCGTGCCGTCCGGCGCGTAGAGGTAGGACGTCTCGGCGGGCAGGGCGGTGCGCAGGATGTTCGTCTTGTGCTCCACGGCGTGCGCGGTGGCCTTGGCGCCCAGGCCGGTCACGGCGGCCAGCGGGTACGCCACGGCGGCGAGCACGACGCCGGCGATCAGCCCGGCGCGGAGGAGGGGAACGGAACGGCCTGCGGCGGAAAGGGGTCGATTGCTCACCTGGTCAAGTTATGACATTTCCGAATCATCCATGAGAAGAACTCGTGAACGCCTCCGAGGTGCGGCCCCATGCCGTGATGTGGCCCACGCCGGGATCGGCTGTCCCCCGCGCCGGCTTCCCGGCAGGATCGCGGTCATGCGTGGGCAATCGACCGGCACCGAGCCGCCGACCGGCCCGGGGCCCGTCGTTCCCGGCCCGCCGACCGGCCCCGGGCCCGCCGGCACCGGGCCGTCCGCCGGCACCGGGCCGTCCGCCGGGACCGAGCCGTCTGCCGGGACCGAGCCGGATCTCGCGCACCACGGGGACGCCGAGGCCACCCCCGGCCTGGTCGATCTGGCCGTCAACGTGCGCCGCGACCCGATGCCGGACTGGCTGGCCGGCCCGCTCACCGCCGCCCTCGCCGACCTGACCGGCTACCCCGACCCCCGGGAGGCCCGGGCCGCCGTCGCCGCCCGGCACGGCCGCCCACCGGCGGAGGTGCTGCTCACCGCCGGTGCCGCGGAGGGCTTCGTGCTGCTCGCCCGCGCCCTGGGCGGGGTACGCCGGCCGGTGGTGGTGCACCCGCAGTTCACCGAGCCGGAGGCCGCGCTGCGGGCCGCCGGGCACCGGGTCGAGCGGGTGCTGCTCGACCCGGACGACGACTTCCGGCTCGACCCGGCCCGGGTGCCGGCCGACGCCGACCTGGTCATGATCGGCAACCCGACCAACCCGACCTCGGTGCTGCACCCCGCCGCCGACCTGGCCGCCCTGGCCCGGCCCGGCCGGGTGCTCGTCGTCGACGAGGCGTTCGCCGACACCACAGGCGTACCCGGCGTCGAGGGTGAGCCGGAGTCGCTCGCCACCCGCCGCGACCTGCCCGGCCTGGTGGTGGTGCGCAGCCTCACCAAGACCTGGGGCCTGGCCGGCCTGCGGATCGGCTACCTGCTGGGTGAGGCCGCGCTGCTGACGCGGCTGGCCGCCGTCCAGCCGCTCTGGGCCGTCTCCACCCCGGCGCTGGCCGCCGCCACCGCCGTCGCGTCCCCGACCGGGGTCGCCGCCGAGCGCGCCATCGCCGCCCGGCTCGCCGTCGACCGCGATCACCTGGTGCGCCGCCTGTCGGCCCTGCCCGGGGTACGCGTCGTGGGCCGACCGGCCAGCGCCTTCGTCCTGATCCACCGCCCCGGGGCCGACCGGTTGCGCCAGGTGCTGCGCGAGCGCGGGTGGGCCGTCCGACGCGGTGACACCTTCCCCGGGCTGGGGCCGGACTGGCTGCGGATCGCCGTCCGCGACCCGGCGACCACCGACGCGTTCATCGAGGTACTGAGGGAGATCCTGGAGGCATGATGCTGGAGACGACGATCGCGGCGATCGGTGCGCTGGACGGGTCGGCGATGACCGCAGCCCGGGACCTCCAGGCCCGGCTGACCAAGCCGGCCGGCTCACTCGGCGCCCTGGAGGAGCTGTCCGTACGCCTGGCCGGCCTGGCCGGGGCCTGCCCACCGCCGCTGCCCGAACCGGCGGCGGTCGCGATCTTCGCCGGTGACCACGGTGTGCACGCCCAGCGGGTCACCCCGTGGCCGCAGGAGGTCACCGCCCAGATGATCGGGAACTTCCTGGCCGGCGGGGCGGTGGTCAACGCGTTCGCCCGACAGGCCGGCGCCTCGGTCACCGTGGTCGACGTCGGCGTGGCCGCGCCGCTGCCGTTCCCGCCCGCCGACGCCGCGCCCGCCGACGTGCCCGCCCCGACCGGCACCACCCTGGCACCGCCGCGTCTGCTCGACGCGAACGTACGGCGGGGCACCCGGGACATGACGGTCACCGCCGCGCTCACCCGGGACGAGGCGCGGGCGGCGGTGGAGGTCGGCATCCGGGTCGCCGGTGAGCTGCTCGACGCCGGGGTGGGCGTGCTGCTCACCGGCGACATGGGGATCGCCAACACCACGCCGGCCGCCGCGCTGATCGCCGCGTTCACCGGGGTGGACCCGGCCGAGGCGACCGGCCGGGGCACCGGGGTGGACGACGAGACGTACCGACGCAAGGTCGGCGTGGTGCGCGCGGCGCTGGACCGGCACCGGCCCGACCCGGCCGACCCGCTGGGGGTGCTGGCCGCCGTCGGTGGCCTGGAGCACGCGGCGCTGACCGGGCTGATCCTCGGCGCGGCGGCCCGCCGGGTGCCGGTGCTGCTCGACGGGGTGATCGCGGTCAGTGCCGCGCTCGCCGCCGCCGCCCTCGCCCCCGACGCGGTCGGCGCGATGGTCGCCGGGCACCGCTCCGCCGAGCCGGGCGCCACCGTGGCGCTGCGGCACCTCGGTCTCGACCCGCTGGTCGACCTCGGGCTGCGCCTCGGCGAGGGCACCGGCGCGCTGCTGGCCCTGCCGGTGGTCACCGGAGCGGTCCGGGTACTGCACGAGGTGGCGACATTCGACGCGGCGGGGGTTTCCGAGAAGTGAGCACCAACCCGTACCCCCTCGGCCTGCGGCTCGCCGGACGCCGGGTGGTCGTGGTGGGCGGCGGCGCCGTGGCCAGCCGCCGGGTGCCCGCCCTGCTGGATGCCGGCGCGGACGTCCTGCTGGTCGCCCCCGAGGTGACCCCGGCCCTGCAAGCGCACGTCGACGCCGGACGGTTGCACTGGCGGCCGCGCCGGTTCGCCCCCGACGACCTCGACGGGGCGTGGCTGGTGCAGGTCGCGGTGGACGATCCGCTCGCCGCCGCCTCGGTCAGCGCCGTCGCCGCCGAACGGCGGATCTTCTGCGTCCGCGCCGACGACCGGACGGCGGCCACCGCGTGGACCCCGGCGGTCACCCGGCACGGACCGGTGACGGTGGCCGTGCTGGGCGGCGGGGACCCGCACCGGGCGATGGGGGTCCGGGACGCCGTCCGGGAGCTGCTCGCCGCCCGGACGGGCCCGCTCGTCGACCCCGGGGAGGTCGACCCGGGCGAACCGGTGGCGGACGCGCCCCTCGCGGGCCCGCCGGAGCCGACGCCGGTCGGGTCCGGCGACGCCGCGACCCGGCCGGGTGGCCCGGTCGGTCGGGTGTCGCTGGTCGGCGCGGGACCGGGCGACCCGGAGCTGATCACCGTGAAGGGGTGGCGGCTGCTCACCGAGGCTGAGGTGGTGGTCGCCGACCGGCTGGTGCCCGGGTTGCTCCTGGACGAGCTGCGCCCCGACGTCGAGCTGGTCGACGCCGCGAAGATCCCCTACGGGCCGTCCCGCGCCCAGGAGGAGATCAACCGGATCCTGGTCGACCGGGCGCTCGCCGGCAAGGTCGTGGTACGCCTCAAGGGTGGCGACCCGTACGTCTTCGGGCGTGGCGGGGAGGAGCTGCTGGCCTGCGCGGAAGCCGGCGTACCGGTGACCGTGGTGCCCGGGGTGACCAGCGCCGTGGCCGTGCCGGCGGCGGCCGGTGTCCCGGTGACCCACCGGGCGGTGGCGCACGAGTTCACGGTGGTCTCCGGCCACGTCGCCCCGGACTCGCCGGTCTCCCTGGTGCGTTGGGAGGCCCTCGCCGGCCTGCGGGGCACCCTGGTGGTGCTGATGGGGCTCAAGAACCTGGCCGCCATCGCCGACACCCTGACCCGGCACGGCCGGGACGCGGCCACCCCGGTCGCGGTGATCCAGGAGGGCACCACGGGTGGTCAGCGCAGCCTACGGTCGACGCTCGGCGCGGTGGCGGCCGACGTGGTCGCGGCGGGGCTGCGGCCCCCGGCCATCGTGGTGATCGGCGACGTGGTCGACGCCCTCGCCACCTGACCCCGCCGGCCGCGCCCACGGGGGGTGATCTGCTCCCGTTCGCGGAGGTGGCGGTGTCCCCGCCCGGGGACACCGCCACCTCCGACCAGATGAGTCGATCTACTGCTTGAGCATGTTGTCCAGCAGCAGGGCGCAGCGGATCAGCCCGAGGTGGCTGTACGCCTGCGGGTGGTTGCCCAGCCCCCGCTCGGCCAGCGGGTCGTACTGCTCGGGGAGCAGCCCGGTCGGACCGGCGGTGTCGACCATCTGGGCGAACAGTTCCTCGGCGTCGGTACGCCGACCGGTGCGCAGGTACGCCTCGATCAGCCACGCCGTGCAGATGTGGAAGCCGCCCTCGCGGCCCGGCAGACCGTCGTCCCAGTGGTAGCGGTAGACGACCGGGCCGCTACGCAGATCCGCCTCGATCTTGAGCACGGTGGAGAGGAAGCGCGGGTCGTCGCCCGGGAGCAGGCCGGACAGCCCGATCCAGAGCGAGGAGGCGTCCATGTCCTCGTCGCCGTACGCGACGCTGTACGCCTCGACCTCCTCGTGCCAGCCGTTCTCCAGCACGTTGGCGCCGATCCGGTCGCGCAGCTCCACCCACTCCGGCCGGTCCTCACCGTCGTGCTGACGCACCACGTGCAGGGCCCGGTCGACGGTCATCCAGCACATCACCTTGGAGAAGATGTGGTGCCGGGGTGGGAGGCGGGCCTCCCAGATGCCGTGGTCGGGCTCGTGCCAGCGGCGGCGGACCGCCTCGACCATGTTGTCCAGCACCCGCCACTCGTCGTCGCGGACCGAGCCGCGGGCGTCGGCGACGGCCGCGATCAGGTCGGCGATCGGGCCGAAGACGTCCAGTTGGAGCTGGTGGTTGGCGAGGTTGCCGACCCGGACCGGCCGGGAGCCGGCGTACCCGGGCAGGGTGTCGATGACCGCCTCGGCACCCAGCTCGTAGCCGTCCACCGTGTAGAGCGGGTGCAGCCGCTCGGGGTGCCCGCCGGTGCGCTCGATGCAGCCGTCGACCCAGCGCAGCAGCGCCTCGGCCTCCTCGATCGAGCCGAGGTCGACCAGGGCCCGCGCGGTCATCGCCGCGTCGCGCAGCCAGCAGTACCGGTAGTCCCAGTTGCGGACGCCGCCCAGCTCCTCCGGCAGCGAGGTGGTCGCCGCCGCCAGGATCGAGCCGGTCGCCTCGTGGCAGAGCCCGCGCAGGGTGAGTGCGCTGCGGGCGACCAGGTCCCGGGCGGTGGCGGGCAGCCGCAGCGAGGCCACCCAGTCCTTCCAGGGCTGCTCGGCCTTGGCCTGCCGGTCGTGGACGGCGACCGCGTGGTCCTCCAGGCTGTGCGTGCCGAAGCGCAGCTCCAGCACCACCTGGCCGCCGGTGGCGGAGAGGTCGACCACGGCGTGCGCGGTCTCGTAGCCGCCGTCGTTGCGGACCTGCCAGGTCACCCCGGGGGAGTAGAGCGCGACGGGTTCGTTGGAGCCGAGCACCAGCAGGCCGTCGTCCGACGGCTGGAGCTGGGTGGCGACCTGACCGAACTCCGGGCGGGGGGCGAACTCGATGCGGGCCCGGCCGGAGCCGGTGAGCACCCGGACGAGGGTGGAGTCGCCGGTGATGACGGCCGGGCCGTCCGGGGTGGTCTCCCGGGCCGGTAGGTCCAGCCAGTCGGTGACGGTGAGCCCCGACCAGCGGGTCTCCACGGTCATCGTGCCGTTGCGGTAGCGCTGGCCCAGCGGGATGCCGCCGCGCTCCGGCCCGACGGTGAAGTGCCCGGCCGGGCTGCCGCCGACCAGGTCGGCGAAGATCGCCGCCGAGTCGGGCTTGGGGTGGCAGAGCCAGCTGACCTTGGCCTCGGGGGTGAGCAGCGCGACGGTACGCCCGTTGGCCAGCATCGAGTGCCGTTCGATCGGCACCGCCCGCTCGCCGAAGAGCCAGTGCCGTCGGGTCTCCAGCAGCAGGCCGAGCGCCCGGGCCGCCTCGATCGGTTCGGCCACCCGGTAGTGCGCCTGGGTGTCCCCGGGGCCGATCTTGATGCCGAGGTCGGGGCCGCGCAGGGTGCCGAAGGCGTTCTCGTCGGTGACGTCGTCGCCGATGAAGAGCACCGCGCTGGCCGAGAGCTGGGTGCGTAGCTGGTCGACCGCGGTGCCCTTGTGGGTGGCGACCACCGACAGCTCGATGACCTCCTTGCCCTGGGTGACGGTGACGTCGTCCCACTTCGCGGGCCCGTTGCGGACGGCCTCGACGGCGGCGGCGGCGACCTGCGGGTCGACCCCGCGGGTGTGCACCGCGACGCTGGCCGGCTTGCGTTCCAGCCGTACCCCCGGGTGGGCCTGGGCGATCTCACGCAGCGCGTCGCGCAGCCGGGTGCGGACCGCGACCAGCTCGGGGGAGAGCCGCTCGACGAAGCCGATGTCGAACTCGGAGCCATGGCTGCCGACGAGGTGGATCTCGTTGGGCAGCCGGGACAGCGCGGCCAGGTCGCGCAGCGCGCGCCCGGAGACCACCGCGACGGTGGTCTGCGGCAGCGCGGCCAGGGCCCGGACGGCGGCGACCGACTCGGGCAGCGGCACCGCCTTGCTCGGGTCCTCGACGATCGGCGCGAGCGTGCCGTCGTAGTCGCAGGCGACCAGGAGCTGTGGTACGCGGGCGATGCGTCCGATCGCGGCGAGCAGCTCCGGGTCCATCGTCCCGGCGGCGGGGGTGATGATCTCGGCGGTGGGGGCGTTCACTCGGCCTCCGTCCCCGGTGCGCCCAACTCGGTCAGAAAGGACTTCGCCCAGTGCCCCACATCGTGGGTGCGCAGATGACGTTGCATGATCCGCATGCGTCTGCGGGCCTCCGGCTTCTCTACGTGTACAGCCCGCAGGAGGGCGTCCTTGACGGCGTCGGGGTCGTGCGGATTGCACAGGAACGCCTGACGCAGCTCGGTGGCCGCGCCGGCGAATTCGCTGAGCACGAGCGCACCGCCCTGGTCGGCGCGCGATGCGACGTACTCCTTGGCCACCAGGTTCATTCCGTCTCGCAGCGGGGTCACCATCATCACGTCGGCCGCGACGTACATCGCGGCCAGTTCGGAGCGACTGTACGACTGATGCAGATAATGCACCGCAGGCACGCCGACCCTGCCGAATTCGCCATTAATCCGACCAACCTCGCGTTCCACCTTGACCCGAAGTGCCTGGTAGTGCTCCACGCGCTCGCGGCTGGGCGTGGCGACCTGCACCATAACCGCGTCCGGAACTGTCAACTTTCCGTCAGAGAGGAGTTCCCGGAAGGCCTTGAGGCGGAGTTCGATGCCCTTGGTGTAGTCGAGCCGGTCGACGCCCAGGATGATCGTCTTCGGGTTGCCCAGCTCCTCGCGGATCTGCTTGGCGCGGGCCTGGATCGCCGGGTCCTCGGCCAGCCGCTCCATCTCCTTGGTCTCGATGGAGATCGGGAAGGCGCCCGCCTTCACCTGCCGCCCGTCGACCTGGATCATCTGGCCCTCGTAGCGCAGCCCGAGCAGGTGCCGGGCCAGCCGGACGAAGTTCTGCGCCGCCAACCGCTGCTGGAAACCGACCAGGTCGCTGCCGAGCAGACCGCGCAGGATCTCGGTACGGAACGGCATCTGCATGAACAGCTCGATCGGCGGGAACGGGATGTGCAGGAAGAAGCCGATCTTGAGATCCGGCCGCAGCTCGCGCAGCATCGCCGGGACCAGCTGGAGCTGGTAGTCCTGCACCCAGACCGTCGCGCCCTCGGCCGCGACGTCCGCCGCCGCCTCCGCGAACCGGGCGTTCACCAGCCGGTACGCCTCCCGCCAGCGACGCTTGTAGGCGGGGGTCTCGACTGCGTCGTGATAGAGCGGCCAGATGGTCGCGTTGGACTGGCCCTCGTAGTAGCGTTCCAACTCCTCGGCGCTCAACGGCACCGGATGCAGGCGGATGCCCTCCAGGTCGAACGGCTCCGGGGCGGCGCCGGTGCCACCGGCCCAGCCCACCCAGGTGCCCCGGTGTTCGGCCAGGACGGGGTGCAGCGCGGTGACCAGCCCACCCGGGCTGCGTCGCCACTGCCGCCCCTCGGGTGTGCTCACCTCGTCGACCGGCAGTCGGTTGGCCACAACGACAAAGGAGCTACGGACGGTCACGATCGGCCACCTCCGGGTGCTGACGGGTCCACCGCGATGAGCGTACTGAGCGTAGCTGCGGCATCTGGGACCCCGTGCCGGAGTTACCTACCCTTCCCACGCCCGCTGAACCCGTACCGTGATCTTGTCAACATCACCAGCTCAGCGGTAGCGAAAGTGACGAGGACCCGACCTGGCGGGGTGATGTGGGCGCGGCGGGCCGTACCTGTCAGGATTGACGGTGGCGTGCGTGTGGCCGGCCCCCGGCCGGCGGCGGGCGAAGTCGCAGCCCGCGCCGCGCCGCCGTCCAAGGCGACAGCAATCGACGGAGGTAGCCCGCACCGTGGCCCAGTTCATCTACGTCCTGGAAAAGGCGCGCAAGGCGCACGGCGACAAGGTCGTGCTCGACAACGTGACGCTGAACTTCCTGCCGGGGGCCAAGATCGGTGTGGTCGGCCCGAACGGCGCCGGTAAGTCCAGCCTGCTGAAGATCATGGCAGGGCTCGACAAGCCGAGTAACGGCGAGGCCCGGCTGATGCCCGGCTACACCGTCGGCATGCTCGCCCAGGAGCCCCCGCTCAACGACAGCAAGACCGTGCTCGGCAACGTCGAGGAGGCGGTCGCCGAGACCAAGGCCAAGCTGGACCGGTTCAACGCCATCGCCGAGCAGATGGCCACCGACTACTCCGACGAGCTGATGGAGGAGATGGGCCGGCTCCAGGAGGAGCTGGACCACCTCGACGCCTGGGACGTCGACTCCAAGCTCGAACTGGCCATGGACGCGCTGCGCTGCCCGCCGCCGGACGCCGACGTCACCCAGCTCTCCGGTGGGGAGCGTCGCCGGGTCGCCCTGTGCAAGCTGCTGCTGGAGGCCCCCGACCTGCTGCTGCTCGACGAGCCCACCAACCACCTCGACGCGGAGAGCGTCTCCTGGTTGGAACAGCACCTGGCCAAGTACGCGGGCACCGTCATGGCGATCACCCACGACCGGTACTTCCTCGACAACGTGGCCAACTGGATCCTGGAGCTGGACCGCGGCCGGACCTACCCGTACGAGGGCAACTACTCCACCTACCTGGAGAAGAAGGCCGCCCGGCTGGCCGTCGAGGGTCGCCGCGACGCCAAGATGAAGAAGCGGCTCACCGAGGAGTTGGAGTGGGTCCGCTCCAACGCCAAGGCCCGCCAGACCAAGTCCAAGGCCCGCCTGGACCGCTACGACGAGATGGCCAGCGAGGCGGAGAAGACCCGCAAGCTGGACTTCGAGGAGATCCAGATCCCGCCGGGCCCGCGCCTGGGCAGCACGGTGATCGAGGCCAACCACCTCAGCAAGGGCTTCGGCGACCGGCTGCTGATCGACGACCTGTCCTTCTCGCTGCCGCGCAACGGCATCGTCGGCATCATCGGCCCGAACGGCGTCGGCAAGACCACCCTGTTCAAGACGATCGTCGGGCTGGAGCAGCCGACCGACGGCGAGGTCCGGGTGGGCCCCACCGTCTCCCTGTCGTACGTCGACCAGAACCGGCAGGGCCTCGACGGCGACAAGACGGTCTGGGAGGTCGTCTCCGACGGGCTCGACTACCTGATGGTGGGCAAGGTCGAGATGCCGTCCCGGGCGTACATCGCCGCCTTCGGGTTCAAGGGACCCGACCAGCAGAAGCCGACCAAGGTGCTCTCCGGTGGCGAGCGCAACCGGCTCAACCTGGCGCTCACCCTCAAGATCGGCGGCAACGTCATCCTGCTCGACGAGCCGACCAACGACCTGGACGTCGAGACGCTGTCCAGCCTGGAGAACGCGCTGCTGGAGTTCCCCGGGTGCGCCGTGGTCATCTCCCACGACCGGATGTTCCTCGACCGGGTCGCCACCCACATCCTGGCCTGGGAGGGCGACGACGAGAACCCGTCGAAGTGGTTCTGGTTCGAGGGCAACTTCGACGCGTACGAGAAGAACAAGATCGACCGGCTCGGCGCCGAGGCGGCCCGCCCGCACCGGGTGACCTACCGCAAGCTGACCCGCGACTGAGCATGGCGGACCGTTTCGTCTACCACTGCACCCTGCGCTGGTCCGACCTGGACGCGTACGGCCACGTCAACAACTCGCGCTTCCTCACCCTGTACGAGGAGGCGCGGGTGGCGTTGATGTTCGCCGGCGGCAAGGCGTGGGGGGTCGGCTCGTTCGCCGACGGGGTCGTCATCCGCCGGCACGAGGTCGACTACCTGCGCCCGGTCGACTACGCGCTCGGTCGGGCCACCGCCCAGGCCGCGCCGACCGTCCGGATCGAACTGTGGGTGGAGCGCATCCGGGCCGCCTCGTTCACCGTCGCCTACGAGTTGTACGACGGTGAGGTGCTGGCCAGCACCGCCCGCTCGGTGCTGGTCCCGTTCGACCTGGTCGAGAAGCGGCCCCGGCGGATCAGCGACGACGAACGGGCCTTCCTGGAGTCGTGGGCGCTGACCGACGGGGCGGCGTGAACGGCGGGCCCACCGTCCGACCCGGGCACGGGCTGGCCGGTGCCGCCGACGCGGGAGCCTTCCTGGCCCGGCTGGTGCGCCTCGACCCGGCCGCGGTGGTCCGGTTACGCCCGCTGCCCGACGTCGGCCGTACCGCCCTCTGGGCCCGGTTGCCGTGGGACGTGCTGGTGGTCCGGACGGTGGCCGGCCTGGCCCCCGCCGACGTGACCGTGGTGGCGGCCGAGTTGCTGGCCCGGTTGGCGGCGGCCGACGCCGCGTTGCCTCCCGGCCGCGACGACCGGTGGCGCTGGCCGTTGCCGCCGGGGGCGAGTCGACCGGTCGAGGTGCTGCCCGCGGCCGGGTTGCGGCGGATCGCCGAAGCCGCGGCCGGCACCCTGCGCACGGCCGCCACCGAGGGGGTACGCGGCCGCGCGGTGGGGCAGCGGGTGCTGCGCGACGCGTTGCTCGACCACGTCGCGGTGACCGTCACGCCGGACGCCGACCCCACCGAGCCGGTGGAGGTGACCCAGCGGTTGGTGCAGGGGGTGGTCCGGATGGGCTTCCTCGGCCCGGCCGAGGTGACCGGGGCGCAGGAGGTCCAGGTGCGGGTGGCGGGCCGGTGGGTCGGCCTGGTGGGACCATATGGAGCCGCCTGGTCGCGGAAAGTTTCGGATCTCGCAATTCGTCCGGCACGGGATCAGCCGAAAGTATGACCCCGGCTCATTCTTCCGGGTTGGTGCTGCCGTTGGGGGGGTGTCTCAACCCGGCTGTCCGGGTACCGTCCATCCTCGGATCCAACGCACCGTAGGCGATTGGATCCGCTGGGGAGTGAGGTGCGCGAGCGATGCCGTGGTGGTCATGGCGCCCTGGTCCCGCCGCTGGCGGCGACACGGAAACTCGAAGCGGGATCTCGGTGGACAGCCCCCGGGTGGGGCCACCGGCTCCCCGCCAACCGGCGGAGGACTGCCCCAACACCGAGCGGCCCGTGGTGACCGACCGACCCGTCTCCGTGGCACCGGTCACCCTGGCCCGGGTGTGCGACGCACTCGACCTGCTCGACGTGCGTTACCTCGCCGACGGCGACGGCAACCTGCTGGCCATGTGGGAGCGGCACGCGGTGCTGGTCACCCTCGAAGGCCCGGAGGACGAGATCCTGGTGATGCGGGCCCGTCCGCACGCGACCGTCCCGCCGGACTGGGCCGACCGGGCCTACCGGGTGGTCAACGAGTGGAACCACACCCGCCGGTTCTGCAAGGCCTACATCGGTGACCCGACCGAGCGCGGCCAGTTGCCCATCTACGCCGAGTTGCAGGTGCCGCTCGGTGCCGGGGCGCACGACGCGCTGCTGGTGGAGATGCTGGACTGCGGGGCGGCCGTGGCCACCACCTTCGTCGACTGGCTGCACGACGAGGGTGCCCTGCTCTGACGGGCGACCGGAGGACCCGCCCCCGCCGGTTCACCGGGCGGCCGGGTCCTCCATCACGTTGACCATGAAGTAGGCCGACCGCTCCAGGTAGTCCCAGAGCGTGGCGGCGAGCTCCGGTGGCAGCGCCAACTCGTCCACCGCCCGGCGCATGTGGCTCAGCCACGCGTCCCGCTCGGCCGCGCCGATCCGGAACGGTGCGTGCCGCATCCGCAGCCGGGGATGCCCCCGCTGGGCGGAGTAGGTGTTCGGGCCGCCCCAGTACTGCATCAGGAACAGGGTCATCCGCTCGGCAGCCGGCCCGAGGTCGCCCTCCGGGTACATGGGACGCAGCAGCGGGTCGGCGGCGATACCGGCATAGAACCTGTCGACCAGCCTGCGGAAAGTGGGCTCGCCACCGACCGCGTCGAAGAGGGTCGTCGGCGGAACGGGCCGGGATTCGCCTGCGGAGGTCACCCTCTCATCCTGCCAGGTGTGCCGGTGCCACGGCCGCCGCCCGCCGGCCGATCACGTCACAGCGTGCCGTTGGGGGGCCCGCTCCCCGGGCCGTGTCGCCGTGCTGTCGGGTCGGTCCTCGGCGGGCCTGCCGGTGCCGGCGTTGGCCCGGTCGGCGGCGTTCACGGCGGCGTCGACCGTCGTGCGGTCCGGCCAGTGCAACGCGGTGAACAGCATCAGCACCACCCCGGCGGCGCTCCACACCCCGACCACCACCGGCACCGAGAAACGGTCGGCGAGCAGGCCGGTGGCGAGCACCGCACCGCCCTGGATCACCTGGATCCCGGTCGCCATCACGCCGAACGCGCGGGCCCGGTAGCCGTTGGGCAGGGCCCGCACGAACAGACCGTTCGCGGTCGGGATCAACCCGGCGACCGCGAAGCCGCAGGCCGCCGCGAGCAGGGCGACCACCACCGGCGGAGGATTCAGCAGGGCCGGCACCAGCGCCAACGGGGCCAGCACCGCCAGCGGGCGCATCAGGGCGAGCCGGCCGCCGGGTGACACCAACCGCCCCACCAGCAACCCGCCGACGATGTAGCCGACCGGGTTGGCCGCCATGATGACGGCCTGGGCGGCACCGGAGTTCAGGCCGTTGCCGGAGCGCTCCCCGGCCCAGGCTGCGGCCAGTCCCTCCGGCACGATCGAGAAGAGCATCGCGCTGAACACCAGCAGGCTGATCGCCCGCAGGACGGGCGTGCCGAACACGATCCGGAAGCCCTCACCGGTCTCCCGCAGCAGATGGGTCCGGTGGGCCGCGCTCAGTGCGGGCTCACGGTCCCGTACGCCGAACTGGACGATCAGGGCCGACAGCCCGAACGTGGCCGCGTTGAGCAGCAGCGCCGCTGTCGGACTGACCGCGGCGACCGCCGCGCCGGCCAGGTAACCGACCACCTGCGCGGCCTGGCCGGCGCTGGCGTTGAGCGACAGCCCGAGCACCAGCCGGTCGCCGGTGAGGATCGCCGGCAGCAGCGCCGACCGGGCCGCCTGGCCGGGTGGGTTGGCCAGGGTGGCGGCGAAGAGCAGGGCCAGGATCGCCCAGACCGGCAGACCGGGCAGCACGATCAGGGCGGTCAGCACCATCCGGATCACGTCGCAGGTCACCATCACCTGCCGGTGCCGGTAGCGTTCGGCGAGGGCGGCGAGCAGCGGACCACCGACCAGCCAGGGCAGGTAGCTGACCGCGAACGCGGCGGCGGAGAGGGCGACTGACCGGCTCTCCTGGTAGACCAGCACGGTGACCGCGGCCTTGGCGACGTAGTCGCCGACCCAGGACAGGATGCTGGCGGTGAAGACCGCTCGGAACTCGGCCCGCCCGAACACCTCACGGAAGGTGGCCGGTTGGTCCGGGGCCGGTCGATCGTCGGACACCGTCGCCTCCATCGGGCCCCGGCACCGGCCACTTGTGATGGCCCGGCGGGGCCCCGTCGTCAGATTCGCGGATCAGCGATGACGTGATCACGCTCCCGGGAACGCGTGCACCGGATTCTGCCCGATCGTCTGACAACTGACTAGGGCGAACGGATTGATCGTCGCATCCCCGACTGAACGAACGGACGATACCCGAGGGGCCGGCCGGTAGGCGAGCCCCGACTTTCGGGCCGGTGTGCACGGTGGTGCCGACCGGGTGGAGGTGTGTCCACCAGGGGCGGAGCCCACGATCCGCCCCGTCGGGCAGATGCCGCGAGACCTGCCCGACCGGTCGACCGGCACTGTGGACCCCGACCCCGACCCCGACCCCGACCCCGACCCCGACCCTGATCCGGTCCGGGCCCGCCGGACGGCTTCCCGGTGGTCGTCAGGTCCGGTCGCCGGACCCGGTGCCGCCGGACCCGGTCGGACCGGTGGTGGTGGGTGCTGCCGGGCCGGTGCCGGCCGGCCCGGAGCCGGCGGGGGTCGCCGGGAAGGTGGTCGTGCCCATCGGGGGCAGTCCCGGATAGAGCCGGGCGGCGGCGATCCGCGCGGTGATGCCCGAGTTCTCGAGCGCCTCGGCGAGTCGGCGGCGCAACTCCCGGCCCACCGCGAACTGCCCCTCCGCAGTGGTCTTGACCACCGTACGGAGCACCGCACCGTCGACCGTGACCTGTTCCACCCCGAGCACCTCGGGCGGCTCGACGATCTCCGGGGCCAGGTCCGGGTCCATCGCGACCGAGGCGGCGGCCGTGCGCAGGACCGCGTTGGCCTCCTCGGTGCCGGCGAACCCGATCGGCAGGTCGATCACGACCAGCGCCCAGCCCTGACTCTTGTTGCCCACCCGGATGATCTCGCCATTGCGGATGTACCAGAGCACCCCGCGCCCGTCGCGGACCGTGGTGACCCGCAGCCCCACCGACTCGACCACCCCGGTCGCCTCGCCCAGGTCGACCGTGTCACCGACGCCGTACTGGTCCTCGATGAGCATGAACAGCCCGGCGATCAGGTCCTTCACCAGACTCTGCGCGCCGAAACCGAGGGCCACCCCCGCGATGCCGGCGCTGGCCAGCAGTGGGGCCAGGTCGAAGCTGAACTCGCGCAGGATCATCAGCAGGGCGATGCCGAAGACGAAGGCGGTGACCATGCTGCGCAGCACCGAACCGATCGCCTCGGCCCGTTGGCGACGCCGCTCGGGGACGAACTCGGTCGGATCGAGCGCGGCCGTCGGCACCCGCTCCCGCAGGGGACGCAGCAACGTGGGCACCGACCCGTGCGCGGTGGTACGGACCAGCCGGTCGATCGTCCGGTGCAGCGCCCAGCGGGCCACGAACGCCAGCAGCAGGATCAGCACCACCCGCAGCGGCTTGAGCAGGATCCAGTAGCTGCCCTCGGCGAACCAGGCCGACCCGGTCAGCCGGTACAGGTATTCGCAGGAGGTGCTGCCCAGACAGTCGGCACCCGAGCCGCTCCCGGCCCCCGGGCTGCCACTCGGCGTCGGGGTCGGTGCGGCGGACAGGACGACGGTCGACAGGCTGAGGGCGCTCACCCTGTCTTAGTACCGCAGCGGGTGCGGCGGCCGACGGCCGGCCCACCGGGGAGTCCCGGCCCATGATCGTACGACGTCGAACCGGACATCTTCCTACACCGTGCGGAGGGTTCCGCGGGTACCCCGGATTAGTGCGTGCATTACGGGGTCCGATCAGGGACGATTGGCGTCAACGGACGACGGTGATCCCGCCGGAGTCGGTCGTGGCCCTCGGCTGCCCGGGGGTCGACCGGCGCAGCCAGCGGTGGGAGCGGCTGGACCGGGAGGGTGAGCACGATGCCTGACATACGACCCACGGTGGGCTCCGGCGCGCTGGTTCTCAACGCCACCTACGAGCCGCTGTGCGTCGTGTCCGTGCGTCGGGCCGCGATCCTGGTGCTCACCGCCAAGGCTGTCTGTGTCGCCGACGGCGACGGCATCCTGCACAGCGCCCACGACGCGTTACCGGTCCCCTCGGTGGTGCGGCTGACCCGTTTCGTCCGGGTGCCCTACCGCACCCACGTCGGGCTGTCCCGCCGGGCCATCTTCGCCCGCGACGGTGGCCGGTGTGCCTACTGCCGGGGGCCGGCCGAGACCATCGACCACGTCTTCCCGCGCAGCCGGGGTGGTCGGCACGCGTGGGAGAACGTGGTCGCCGCGTGCGCCCGGTGCAACCACACCAAGGGCGACAAGACCCCCGCCGAGCTGGGCTGGCGGCTGCACAGCCTGCCGGCGGCACCGAAGGGCAACGCCTGGCGGGTGCTCGGCCACCGCGCGCCGGACCCCCGCTGGGCGGACTGGCTGGACCTGCGCGACCCGCTGCGCGAGGCCGAGGCCGCCTGACCGGGGTTGCCCGACCGGTCAGTGGGCCCGGACCAGGGTGGCGTAGACCACGACGTTGTCGGCGTAGCCCGTCGCGCCGCCGACCCAGCGGCCACCGCAGGTGATCAACCGCAGGTTGGGGCGGCTGAAGTCGCCGAATATCTGGTCGGTCGGCAACCGCTCCTTGCCGTACCGCTGCACCTCGTCGACCGTGAAGACGGCCACCTGACGGTCGGCGCGGGTCACCTCGATCTCGTCACCGTCGCGTAGTTCCTTCAACCCGTGGAAGACCGCCGGCCCGGTGGTGGTGTCCACGTGCCCGACGATCACCGCCGGGCCGTACTGGCCGGGGGTGGGGCCCTGGTCGTACCAGCCGGCCTCCTGGGCGCGGGTGGCGTCCGGGACGGCGATGCTGCCGTCCGGGGCGATGCCGACCTGGTGCACGGGGGCGCGCAGGTCGAGCCGGGAGATGGCGATCTGCGTCGGAGGGCTCCCCGACAGCACGGGGAACTTCTTCGGTGGTGGACGCAGGCCGGCGATGAACCGGTCCGGCAGGACGCTCAGCCCGGTGACCCGTTCCACCCCGAGCATCGTCACGATCAGCAGCATCACGGCGGCGATCGCCAGCACCGGAAGGCCCGGCCCGGTGCCGGCGAACCGGCCGCCGAACGCCGGTTGCCGGGGCACCGGGCGTACCGGACGGGCCTGGGTGACCGGGTCGGCGGTGGTCACGCTGGCGGAGAACGCCTGCCCGGCCACCCGGCGGAAGCGGACGGCCACCCGGCGGAGGCGGCGTGCGGTCCGGCGGGCGCGGGCGGCGACCCGGCCGGCGGCCCGGCGGCAGCGGGCGGCGGCCCGCCCGGTCCGCCGGGCCGCCGCCCGCATCCGGTTGCCGCCCGGCCGGGGCCGACGGTGACGGGTACGGCCCATGGCGGCGGGCGGTCAGGAACCCGGCCGGGTCCGCCGACGGTTGCCGCCGAAGACGCCGAGCCCGGCGACCACGGCGACCACGGCCAGCCCGCCGACCAGCAGCAGTGAACCGGCACCCCGGTCGCCCGCCATGCCACCGCCGCCGGTCGCCGGACCCTTGCTCGGCTGCGCCATGTTCAGCACGGTCAGCATGGTGGAGGCGGTGTTGCCGTTGGCGCAGCGCAGGTCGACCGGGTAGTCCCCGGCCTGCTTGTTGCCCGGGATGGTGACCGCACCGGTGAGGAACCCGTTGCCGGGGCGCAGCACCACCCGCCCGAAGGCGTCCGAGTGCACGGTGGCCTGCTGGTTGTTGGCGTTGTCGCAGTTGGCCCGGACGGTGACCCGGGTGCCGGCCTGCGTGCTGTTCGGCGTGACCTCGACGAAGGTGTTCTCGCCGGCCCGCGCCGCTGGGGCCGCCATCAGGACGAATGCCCCGACCAGGGCGAACATTGTGATTACGGTGTGGATGGCACGACGGTGCAGAGTGAGCCCCCGCATGATTCCCCCCTCCCGGCGACGATTCGCCGGAATCCTGCGACGGGTGTGCGGACCTGCATTCCCGCTGGCCCGGGGGCAAACCCGGACTCAGGCCCGCCCGGGGGCGGGGGTGGGCGGCAGCGGGGTGACCGGATGCCACTGCAACGGGCTGGACAGCACCATCGTGCTGGAGGGCTGCCCGTACGGGGCGAGTCGGTCGATGACCGCCTCGAACTGCCCGATCGAACCGGCGGCGACCTTGAGCACGCTGCACGCGTCCCCGGTGATCCGGTGGATCTCCTGGATCTCCGGCCAGTCGACGACCTGCGGGTCGTGCAGGATGCAGCGCGAGCCGTAACAGGACATCCGGATCAGCGCCACCACCGGTCGGCCGGCGCGGGCCAGGTCGACGTGGGCGTGGTAGCCGGTGATCACCCCGGACTCCTCCAGTCGCCGGACCCGCTCGGCGACCGCAGGTGGGGACAGGTGCACCCGCCGGGACAACTCGCTGTACGACAGCCGTGCGTCGGCCTGCAACTCGCGCAGCAGGGCCCAGTCCATCTCGTCCACGCACCGACCTTATCTTCGGCAGGCTGATCCGCCGAAGTGCCTTTCGTTCGTGAAGTGAGAGTCGCCCAGCGCCGTCGAAGCGGCATTCCACCACCCCGGCCCGTCGGGAGATCATGTCGGACAAGGCATCCGGAGGAGGCGAGACGGTGGAACAGACGGACCTGCGGGCGCGCGCCACCACCCCGGCGGTGCGCCCGGTCACCCCGCAGCAGCGCAGCGCCCGGGCCGCCCGCAACGGCGGCGAACCCACCCTGGAGTTCGCCGACCGGGTGCCCTACGACGCGTACGTGCACGCCAGCACCCTGCACACCCTCCAGCAGCCGCTGAGCAGCGACCCGGGGGAGATGTCCTTCCTGATGGTCAGCCAGATCATGGAGCTGTACTTCGGGTTGACCTGCCACGAGCTGCGCCAGGCCCGGGACGACCTGCGGGCCGACCGGGTCTGGCCGGCGCTCGCCCCGCTGCGCCGCGCCGCGCTGCACCTGGAAGGGCTCAACGCCGCCTGGCGCGGGCTGCGCTGGATGACCCCGGCCGACTTCAACCGGTTCCGCAACCTGCTCGGTGAGGGCTCCGGTTTCCAGTCCGCGATGTACCGCCAGCTGGAGTTCCTGCTCGGGCTGCGCGAACCGGCGCTGATCCGCCCCTTCCGCAGGCAGACCCAGGTCTACGACGAGCTGCACGCCGCGCTGGCCGAGCCGAGCCTCTGGGACGAGGTGGTCGCCCTGCTCGGCCGGCACGGTCACGACCTGCCCGCCGAGCTGCTCGACCGGGACGTCGCCGTCGAACACCTGCCGCATCCCCGGGTCGAGGCGGCCTGGGTGGCGGTCTACGACGACGACGGCCCGGACAACCACCTGCGGCAGCTCGGCGACGCGCTGGCCGACGTGGCCGAGCAGTTCGGCGACTGGCGCTGGAACCACGTCAAGGCCGTGCAGCGCACCATGGGTGCCAAGGTGGGCAGCGGCGGGTCGGCCGGGCTGGCCTGGTTGCAGCGCAGCATGTCCCGGGTGGTCTTCCCCGAACTGTGGTCGGCCCGCACCGCGATGTGACCCCGGCGGCCCGCGCCCGCGGCGGGCCACGGCACCGCGTCCGGTCCACGGGCCGGCCCCGCCGCCGGGCGGGGCGACGGGACCGGCCGGTGTGCGGTCAGGAGTGCGGGCAGGTGTCCCGGTACTCCTGGATCGCGCTGCCCCGGGGCGCCGGGCAGAGGAACTGCTCGTAGCGGGTGTCGTCGTCGACGAACCGCTTCAGCCAGGAGATGCTGTACTTCGCCACGGTGACGTTGGGTGAGGTCGGCGCGGAGTGACCGGCCGCATTCAACTCCAGGTACGCCTTGTCCAGGCTCGCCGGCAGGCTGGTGTAGAACGGCTCCGAGTGCGAGGCCACCGGGGCGGTCGAGTCGTTCTCCGCGCCGATCACCAGCGTCGGCACCCGTACCGACGACCAGTTCTTGACCGTGTGCCAGCCGGTGAGCGGGATGGCGGCCTGCAATGCGGGCCGGGTGTTCGCCGCCGACAGGCTGCCGCCGCCGCCCATCGAGTGCCCCATCACCGCGAGCCGGGTGCGGTCGATCCGGGTCCGCACCGCGCTGCTGCCGGTCAGGTAGTCCAACGCGGCGAGCAGCTGGGTGCCCCGGGAGGCCGGCTGGTCGTACACGGAGAGGGTGTCGATGGTGATCACCACGAAGCCCTGCGAGGCCAGCCGGGGGCCGAGCCAGGCGACGCTGGACTGGCTGGCGGTGTAACCGGGGGAGATCGCCACCGCGCCGAAGGTGCCCTCGGCGGTGCTGGTCGGGTAGTAGATCGTGCCACCCCGGAACCCGCTCACGGCGGACGCCGCGACGGTGCTCTGGGCGATGGCGAACGGGCCCCGGGTGGCCTCGATGCTGGCCGTCGTCGGGGCGGGGCCCCGCTCGTAGGGATTGGCGGCGACCGCCGCGACCGTCCGGCCGTCGACGGGTGCGGCGGTCGCGGCGGGTGCGGCGACCGCGCTGCCGCCGACCAGGGCGAGCGCGAGCAGCGGGCGGGTGACCAGTCGGGGCCAGGGCCGACGGGACCGGGGCCGGGTGGGGTGGGGGTGGAGGGCGGGCACGGGTTGCACGGGGGCTCCTGCGGGTGGGCGGACCGGAATCGATCGAAAACGTCCGATCGGTACGGGCCATCCTCCGGGTCCCGGCACCGAGACCGGCAATCCCGGCCGGGTCATGTCAGACGGAATATGGGGCGCACGCCACACCCGTGCCGGTCGTGTCGTCCCGGCCCGATCGGGTGCCGAACCGGCAGGATGGGACCGGTTCGACCCGACTCGTCGCCACCGCGGGGCCGCTGGAACACTGGAGTGACAGATGGGATCGGCACCCCGCAGGCTCGCGGGGCGTCGGCTCCGCTAACGTGAATGGCAGCGGAGTCGGGAGCCTGTCGTCACGATCGTCCACCCGACCCGGAAGCTCTGGTCTCTCTTACCGCCTGGGGGCGTTGGGATTGTCTGTCACTGACACGTTGCTGATCTTCGTCGGCATCCCGGCGGCGGTGGTGCTGGTGATCGTCGGGCTGGTCTTCGCCGCCAACCACGGCAGCGCCGGCGGCGCCAAGCGTTACCGGCCGGGCCGACGCTTCGACTTCACGCCGGTCTGGTTCCTGGGCCGCCCGGAGCAGCTGGCCGACTCGGCCGGCACCGCCCTGGCCGCCGGTGCCCAGGCGCCGGCGCTGACCAGCCACAAGCAGCAGCAGGCCGGCATCGAGGCGCCGGCAGGTGGAACCGGAGGCGCAAGTGACCGTTGGTGAGCAGGTCGACCAGGCCGGTACGGGCACCCCGCCCGAGGTGCTGGACGGGCCGTTCTCGACCCGGCAACTGCTGCGCATCGACGAGGCGCTGCGCCTGGCCGACCACGGCAGCGGCCTGGTCTTCTCGGTCTATGTCGGAGGTCTCGACGAGCCGGTCCGGGAGCACGCCGAGCGGCTGCACCGGCAGCTCGCCGAGCCGGACAAGTCGGTGCTGATCGCCGTGTCGCCCAACCAGCGCCAGCTGGAGGTCGTCACCGGCCGGTACGCCCGCAAGCGCATCCCCGACACGTACGTCAAGCTGGCCGCGCTGTCCATGGTGGCGTCCTTCGGCGGCGGTGACCTGGCCGGCGGCATCATCCAGGGCCTCGACCAGCTCGCCAGCCACGCCGGTCGGGCCTGAGCCCCACCCGCACGTCCCGAACAGTCCGGAGCCCGGCCCGCACCACGCGGACCGGGCTCCGTCGCATCCGTCACACCCGTCGGGGCCCGATCTCGCGGATCACCCGCCAGCCGGCCGGCGCGTTCTGCCGCAACGCCATCCGGATGTCGTCCGCGAGCTCGTGATGGTACGGGCCGGCCGGAGGGGTCCCGTGCAGACTCCCGTCGACGATCTCGTAGCGGCTCCCGTCCTCGGGCAGCTCACCCAGGTCCTGTTCGCGCCAGTCCCGCCCGGTGGCCGCCACCCGTACGTCGGCTGTGCCACCGCTCACCTCCTCGGCCCACGGTAACGGCCCGGGGCCGGCGTGGGCTCGCACCCGCGCCGGCCCCGGGCCGTGCCGTTCCGCGTCAGCTGCTGCGGGCGTCCCGCGCGCGGGCCTTCAGCGCCCGGACCACCCCGTCGCGCCCCTCGGCCACCAACCGGCGCAGCGACGCCGGGTGGCCGTCGCCGGCCAGCCACGCGTCGGTGGCCGCCACCGTCTCCTCCTCGACCAGGTACGCCGGGTACGCCAGCTGCACGAACTCCTGCGCCGGCTCGCTGTCGCGCTGCGCCCACACCTGCGCCACCGTGGCGAAGTACCGCTCCCGGTACGGCGCGACCAGCGCGACCTGCGCCGGGTGGGTCAACCCCTGCAACAGCGCCCGGTTACGCCAGTTCGGCAGCGCGTCCGGGCCGGTCAGCAGGGACCACACCGTCGCCTTGTTCGCCTCGGTCGGCACCAGCGCGTGCGCGTACGCGGCCTCCCGCTCACCGGAGGCCGTCCGGTCGCCGGCCAGTTCCGCCTCGATCTCGGCGGTGCCGGCCGCCCCGTTGGCCACCAGCGACTGCAGGATCGTCCAGCGCAGCTCGGTGTCGACGGTCAGACCGGTGGGCACGTCGGTGCCGGTCAGCCAGCCGCGCAGCGTCGCCAGGTCCTCGTCGGCGCGGGCCGCCGAGGCGTACGCGCGGGCCCAGGCGAGCTGGAATCCGCTGCCCGGCTCGGCCGCCGCCAGCGCGTCCTTCGCGGCCCGGGACAGCCCGGCCCAGCCGGTCGGTGCCCACGCCGGGTCGGCGTAGAAGATCAGCGCCGTGCTGGCCTGCCGCAGGGTGGCGGTGACCAGGTTGATGTCGGTCTCGGCAGGCAGCCCGGCCAGCACCAGCGCCACGTAGTCGCGGGCGGACAGCTCGGCGTCGCGGACCATGTCCCAGGCGGCCGTCCAGCACAGCGCCCGGGCCAGCGACGAGTCGAAGCCGGCGATGTGCTGCACCACCGTCGCCATCGACCGCTCGTCGAGGCGCAGCTTGGTGTAGGTCAGGTCGTCGTCGTTGAGCAGCAGCACGTCGGCGGCCGGGCGGCCGTGCAGCACCGACAGGTCGGTCGCCTCGCCGGTGACGTCGACCTCGACCCGTTCCCGGCGGACCAGCCGGCCCTCGGTCAGGTCGTACAGGCCCACCCCGATCCGGTGGGTACGCAGCGTCGGGTGGCCGGCCGGTGCCTCCTGCCGGACCAGCACCCGCTCGTAGCCGCCGTCGGCGTCGATGGTCACCTCGGGGCGCAGGGTGTTGACCTGGGCGGTCTCCAGCCACTGGGCGGCGAACTTGCGCAGCTCCCGGCCGGAGGCCGTCTCCAGCTCCGACAGCAGGTCGTCGAAGGTGGCGTTGCCCCAGGCGTGCTTGGCGAAGTAGGCCCGCAGCCCGGCCAGGAACGGCTCCTCACCGACGTACGCCACGAGCTGCTTGAGCACGCTGGCGCCCTTGGCGTACGTGATGCCGTCGAAGTTGACCTCGACGGCCTCCAGGTCGGGCATCTCGCAGTAGACCGGGTGGGTGGAGGAGAGCTGGTCCTGCCGGTAACCCCAGTTCTTGCGGATCGACAGGAAGGTCGTCCACGCCTCGGAGAACCGGGTGGCGTGGGTGTTGCACCAGTGGCTGGCCCACTCGGCGAACGACTCGTTGAGCCATAGGTCGTTCCACCAGCGCATGGTGACCAGGTCACCGAACCACATGTGGGCCAGCTCGTGCAGGATCGTGTTGGCCCGCTGCTCGTACTCGAAGTCGGTGACCTGCGAGCGGAACAGGTAGTGCGACTCGGCGTGGGTGACGCAGCCGAAGTTCTCCATCGCGCCGGCGTTGAAGTCGGGCACCCAGAGCTGGTCGTACTTGGGCAGCGGGTAGCGCACCCCGAACTGCTCGTGGAAGAAGTCGAAGCCCTGCTTGGTGATCAGGAACAGGTCGTCGGCCTCCAGGTGGGGGGCCATCGACGCCCGGCAGAAGACCCCCAGGTCGATGCCGTCGTGGCTGTCGCGCACCTCGTGGTACGGCCCGGCGCAGAGCGCGGTGACGTAGGTGCTCATCCGCGCCGAGGTGGTGAAGTGGACGGTCTTGAGCCCCTCGCCGGCCGGTTCCTCCCGCTCGACGGGCATGTTGGACACCACCCGCCAGTGCGCCGGGACGGTGGCGTGCCAGGTGTAGACGCTCTTCAGGTCGGGCTGGTCGAAGCAGGCGAAGACCTTCTGCGCGTCGGCCGTCTCGAACTGGCTGTAGAGGTAGGTCTCGCCGTCGACCGGGTCGACCGTGCGGTGCAGGCCCTGCCCACTGTTGGAGTAGCCGAAGTCGGCCTCCACCACGAGCACGTTCTCGGGGGCCAGCCCGGTCAGCGCCAGGCCCTTCTCGGCCGACCAGCCGGCGAGGTCCACCGGTTCGCCGTTGAGCGTGGCCGCGTGCACCGCCTCGGCGGCGGTCTCGATGAAGGTGCCGGCGCCGGGTTCGGCGCAGCGGAACCTGACCTCGGTCACCGACCGGAAGGTGCGGCCCTCGGCCTGCACCGCGGTGGACAGGTCGAGGTTGATGTCGTACCCGGTGACCTCCAGCAGGCGGGCCCGCTCGGTGGCCTCGACCTGGGTCAGGTTGCGCACTCCTGGCACTTTCGTCTCCATCCCACTCTCGCCGCCTTCCGGCTGCGCCAGCCCCTGCCGGCCGCTCGTGGCGGCGACCCGAGCCGAGTCTTCCATGCACCGACCCTGCGGTGGTCGACGTCACGCTCTCATTCCGCTACCGATCGATGCCGTTCGGGGTGAGGATCGAATCAGCCGCGTCGGGTCCGCCGACGTGCCTGATGTCACGAAGGGACTCCACCGTGACCGAACGTGTCGCCGTCGACATGTGGTTCGACCCGCTGTGCCCGTGGGCCTGGATCACCTCCCGTTGGCTCCTGGAGGTCGAACAGGTCCGGGAGGTGGACATCAGCTACCACGTGATGAGCCTGTCCGTGCTCAACGAGGGCCGGGAACTGCCCGAGCAGTACCAGGAGATGATGAAGCTGGGTTGGGGGCCGGTGCGGGTCTGCATCGCCGTGGAGCAGGCGCACGGCGGCGCGACGCTGGCGAAGCTCTACACCGCGATGGGCACCCGGATCCACCTCGGCAAGGAGTCGCTCGGCCGGGAGATGATCACCGCGGCGCTCGCCGACGTCGGGCTGGACCCGTCGTTCGCCGACGCCGCCGACTCCACCGAGTACGACGAGGCGCTGCGGGCCAGCCACGAGGCCGGGATGCGGCCGGTCGGCACCGACGTCGGCACCCCCGTGGTGCACGCCCCCGGCCCGGACGGCGAGAAGATCGCCTTCTTCGGCCCGGTCATCACCCCGTCGCCGAAGGGGGAGGCCGCCGGTCGGCTCTGGGACGGCGTACTGCTGGTCGCCGGCACCCCCGGCTTCTACGAGCTGAAGCGGTCCCGCGAGCTGGGCCCGATCTTCGACTGATCCCCACCCCGGTCGGGTCCCGGTCCGGTCGGGCCGGGACCCGACCGGGGGACGGTTCATCTGGTGGACCCGGCGCGGGGTCGGCGTCGCCTGGGCCGTCGTCGCCGGTAGCGTCAACCCCCATGACGGTCGTACATCCGATCGCCCGGGCCTGGATCACCACTGGCGGCACCGGCGCGCAGAACTACGACGAGTTCGCCGACGACGCGGAGATCACCGCGATCATCGAGGCGAACCCGCACAGTGCCCTCGGCATCGAGATGCCCCACCGGGCGCCGGAGAGCCTGGGGAAGTCCTTCCTCGACGCGCTCGGCGACGCGGTGTCCCGGCTCACCGAGGCCAAGGACGACGGCAGCTACACCCCGGCCGAGCAGGTGGTGGTCCTCTACCGGATCAGCGCCCCGGGGGAGGAGTCGGCGTACGGGCTGTTCGCCATGGTCGACACCGACCAGATCTCCACCAGCGCCGACGAGCCCGGCCTGGTGATCCGCAACGAGGACGTGTTCATCGCCAAGGTGCGGGAGCGCGTCGCCCTGGCCGAGGCGCTGGGGCACCTGCTGTCCCCCGTACTCCTGCTCCAGACCGGGCGCGGTGACGAGCTGCACGCCGCGCTCGCGGCGGCCACCGACCAGGCCGGGGTGCCGGCCGCCACCGACACCGACCAGGCCGGCCGCACGCACGCCATCTGGCTGGTCGGCCCCGGCCCGGAGCAGGACGCGCTGACCGCGCTGGCCGGCGGCGGCGAGCTGGTGGTCGCCGACGGCAACCACCGCAGCCTGGCCGCGCAGACCGGCGGCTTCCCGCGCTTCCTCGCGGTGGTCACCACCCCGGCGTCGGTCGCCATCCAGCCCTACAACCGGCTGGTCAGCGAGCTGCCCTGCACCCCCGACGAGCTGCTCGACCGGCTGCGCGCCGCCGGGGCGCAGCTCGCCCCGGTCGACGGCCCGGTCGAGGTCCCGGCGGCCGGCGGCACCGTGCACCTCCGCCTCGCCGGCCAGGGGTACGCGGTGACCCTGCCGCACGACGCGGACGCCGCCCGGCTGGAGAACCTCGACCACGCCCTGGTGGAGCGGCTGCTGCTGCGTGACGCCCTCGGCCTCGACCCGGGCGACAAGCGGATCACCTATGTCGGCGGCGACTACCCGGCGAGCTGGCTCACCGGCGAGGTCGACGCCGGCCGGGCGGAGCTCGCCGTCCTGATCGCCCCGGTGACCGTGGACGACTTCGTCGCGGTGAACCTGGCCCGGGAGAAGATGCCCCGCAAGAGCACCTGGTTCACCCCGAAGGCACGCGGCGGTCTGGTCGTCGCCGAGCTGCCCCGCTGATCCCGGCCCGCTGCTGATCGTGGCTCCGGCGGTGGTCGCCGTCCTGGCGTACCCCCGCTCCCGGTTGTGACGAATTCGCCCCGGCACGCCGCCCCCACGGCGGGCCGGGGCGCGGCCCTGACAGACTGCCCGGTATGCGCGTCTACCTGGGATCCGATCACGCCGGTTTCGAGTTGAAGGTGCACCTGGCCAATCATCTGGCCAAGCAGGGCTACGAGCTGGTCGACGTCGGCCCGCACGCCTTCGACCCCGACGACGACTACCCGACCTTCTGCCTGCACACCGGCGACCGGGTGGTGGCCGACCCGGGCAGCCTGGGTGTGGTCATCGGCGGCTCCGGCAACGGCGAGCAGATCGCCGCCAACAAGGTCGCCGGCATCCGGGCGGCGCTGGCCTGGAGCGTCGAGACCGCCCAGCTCGGCCGGCAGCACAACGACGCCAACGTGGTGGCCGTCGGCGCCCGCCAGCACACCCTGGACGAGGCCGCCGCCATCGTCGAGGCGTTCCTCACCACCCCGTTCTCGGGCAACGAGCGGCACGCCCGGCGGATCGCCCAGGTGGCCGAGTACGAGCGCACCCACGAGCTGCCCGAGCTGCCCGCCCCCGCCGAGCTGCCCTGACCCCCGCCCCCGTCCTGACCTCTCGACCGGGCCGGCCGCCGCCGGCCCGGTCACCGGCCCGAGCGGGGCAACTCCTCCCGGGGCACCCAGTTCCGTCGGATGATCACCAGTCGTTCCTCGGCCTCGGCGAGATCCTGCTCGGTGGGGCGGGCGGCGTCCCGGGCCCGCAGCGCGGAACCCACCCCGACCTGGGACGAGCCGGAACCGACCAGCCCGCGCAGCCCCCGCTCGCTGTCCTCCGCCCCCGGGCCACCGCGTCGGGGCCGGGGGGCCGGTGTCCCGTCGTGCACCGGTGCCGTCGCCGCCGTCGGAAGCTCACCGCCACCGTCCGTCGCCTCCGGCTGGTGCCGTAACCGGCGTCGCCGCCGCTCCGCATCCGCCATCTCCCGACCGTACCGTCCGGCAGGCCCCCGGGCCGGGCCGGTCGAGGCAGTTTGTCCGCTCGCTACCCTCGGAGGTGGTGGACCGGTCGACGGCCGGCACCGGTCATGGGGAGGAAACGAGATGGCAGACCAGACACAGCCGTGGGCGGAGCGGACCGTCGAGGTGCCACCCCAGCCCGGTGTCGGGGTCCCGCCGCAGCGGGAGCCGTTCCGTCGGGGCGTCGCCTCGGTGGGGCAGTCCCGGGCTCCGCGTACCGAGCCGTTCCCGGTGGTCGAGCACGACACGTCCGGCTGGTCCGAGCCGGCGACGCCGCGCCGGCCGATGAGCTGGCACGTGGAGCAGTTGCGCCGGGGCGGCGAGTGGAGCGCGGCCGGCGCGTTGTTCGCGTTCGTCTGCTGGGGGATCTGGGCCATCTCCGGCCGGGGCGAACTGGGCACCCCGCTGCTCACCTTCCTGCTCAGCCTGCTGGTGGCGGCGGGCCTGTTCGCGCTCTCCCGGCTGCTCGGCCGGGTGGTCCTGGAACGCCAACTGGGCCGGGTACGCCGCAGCGCGCGCGGCGCGCACCTGGTGACCGCGGTGTTCCTGGTCGGGGTAGGCATCGCCTACCTCCAGCAGACCCAGTGGGTGATGGACGCCTGGAACTTCCTCACCGGCAACTGAGCCGGCCGCCTGGCCGGGCCGGACGCCACCGCCTCCCACCCGGGCCGGACGGCACCGCCTCCCACCCGGGCCGGCCCCGGACGGCACCGCGGGCGGGCCGGGTGTGACCCGGTCCGCCCGCGTCCGGTCGCGGGGACGCCCCGCGACACCGGTCGACACTCCTCCAGGCCGGGGGCTGTCTTACCCCGCCGCGACGGCTTCATCCCCGTCCGGCCGGGTGACCCTTGGCGGCGGGACCACGATCGTATGACCCCATCGAGATGTTGAACTGTGTCAATTTATCGCCCTAGGCTCCCGCCATCGAACCGGCGCCCAACCAAGCGCGCCGCCGAGGGTTGGAGGCCCAGTGAACCGTTGGCGCAGTCTCATCGGCCGGATGGCCGCCACACTGGTGGCGGTCACCGCCGGATCGCTCGTCCTGACCGCCCCGGCCACCGCCGCGCCCACCCCCGACGCGGCCCCGTCCGTCGTCGGCGGCACCCGGGCGGCGCAGGGCGAGTTCCCGTTCATGGTCCGGCTCTCCATGGGCTGCGGCGGGGCGCTCTACAGCCCCCGGCTGGTGCTCACCGCCGCTCACTGCGTGAACCGCACCGGCACGAACACCAGCATCACCGCGACCCTCGGCGCGGTCGACCTCCAGTCGAGCAGCCGGATCCAGGTCAAGTCGAACTACGTATACCGGGCCCCCGGCTACAACGGCACCGGTAAGGACTGGGCGCTCATCCGGCTCGCCACCCCGGTCACCTCACAGGCCACCCTGCCGATCGCCACCACCACCGCGTACGACAGCGGCACCTTCACCATCGCCGGTTGGGGTGCGGCCCGCGAGGGCGGTGCGCAGCAGCGTTACCTGCTCAAGGCGACGGTGCCCTTCGTCAGCGACGCCAGCTGCTCCGCCTCCTACCCCGGTGAGCTGGTCGCCGCCGAGGAGATCTGCGCCGGCTACGCCAGTGGCGGCACCGACACCTGCCAGGGCGACTCCGGCGGCCCGATGTTCCGCCGCGACGCCGCGAACGCCTGGATCCAGGTGGGCATCGTCAGCTGGGGCGACGGCTGCGCCCGGCCCAACGCCCCCGGCGTCTACACCCAGGTGAGCACGTTCGCCGCGTCGATCGCCTCGGCCGCCGCCAGCCTCGGCGGCTGACCCGCCCGGTCCGCAACCGGGACCACCCGCACCACGCACCACCGCGCCACCGACCGCCCTGCCGGGCCGTCGGTGGCGCGGTCACGTCCGACCCGTCGGGGCCCACGTGCGGGGGCGCTGCCGGCTCAGGGCGCTGCCGGCTCAGCCGCCCCCGTGTGGACGGCGCTGTCGGCTCGGCCGTCCCGGTGCGGACGGCGCTACCGGCTCGACCGTCCCGGCGCGGACGGTGCTACCGGCTCAGCCGTCCCCGGCGAACCGGTACAGCACGAAGTCCCGTTCCGCCCCGCAGACGATCACCGAGGTGTTCCACGCACACGACTCGCTGCGGACGCCCTGGAGCTGCCCCATCTCGGTCAGGTCGCCGGCCTTGGACACCCCGGCGAGGCTGTGGTCGTCCTCGACACTGCTCGGCGTCTCGGCGAAGAGCAGCAGGTTGCCGGCGTCGACCCGGGCCGCCGTGCCCTGGCGGTCGGTCAGCACCGCCTTCCCGGCCGGGTCGTACAGGCTCACCGTGGTCTTCGGCGACTGCCGCCGGACGAGCAGGTGCTCACCCACCGGCACCAGGTCCGCGCCGCCCGGCGTCGCCCAACGCCGGCTGCCCTTGCCCTCGGTGGCGGCGACCACCTCGGTACGCTCGGCGTCACCCTCCGGCACCTCCAACAGGCAGGCCCGGTGCTCGCCGCAGGCCACCAGCCCGGTGACCCGTCGCTGCTGACCCGCGCTGTAGAGCACCGTCGGCTCGGCGAAGCTGCCCAGGTCGTAGCCGAGCAGCTTGTATCCCTGGTCCTCCTCCACGACGTAGAACCGGTCGCCGTACGCGACCATCCGGTCGCTGACGTCGGCCACCCCGTCGCGGCGACGCAGCACCTCGCCACTGTCCATGTCGAGCACCCGGACCGAGCGGTCGGCACCCACCTGCACCAGCCGGTCGGTGTCACCGAGCCAGGGGGCGCGGGAGACGCCGTCGAACCCGGCGGGGCCGACCTCGGCCTGCTCGGTGCCGACCGGCAGCACCGTGCTGCGGGTGTCGCCGTACTCGCTGCGCGGGTTGTCCTGTGCCCAGCCCTGCCGTCCGTCGCGCAGCCGCAGCCCGACCAGGCGGCTGCCGGCGCGGTCCACCCACACCAGGGTCTCCCGGGTGACGTGCACCGCGTCGTCCCCGTGCACGGGCAGCCGCCACCGTTCCCCGCCGTCGCCGGCGTCGAGCACCACCACGTCGCGGGGGGTGCTGTCGCCGGCCGCGTCGGCGACGGCCAGCACCGCGCCCGGCACCGCCCGCAGACCGGCCCACCGCTGGCTGCCCGCCGAGATCGTGCTCCGCCACGCCTGCTTGCCGGTGCCGGCGTCGACCGCCACCACCGTCAGCCGGTCGTCGGACAGCTGGTAGGCGAGGTAGGCGCGGTCGTCGAGGACGGTGGTGAACATCGCCGTCGGCCGGTCCCCGTCGGCAGCGGGCCGGGCCACCTGGGTGAGGGTGTGGAACTCCAGCGCCGGATAGCGGTCCCGGGTGAACCAGAGCGCCGCCGCGCCGAGCACGCCGAGCAGCGCCAGGCCCGCGCCGAGCCCGATCCACAGCCGGCGACGCCCGCGCCGCACCGGCGTCGGGGGGCCGGCACCGGTCCCCGGTGGTGGCACCGCCCCCGGTGGTACGCCCGGCCAGCCCGCCGGATACCCGGCCGGGGCGGGCGCGCTGCCCGGCCCGGTCCCGTGCGGCGGCATCCCGCCCAGGGTCGGCACCGGCGTTCCGCCTGATCCGGCCACCGGTGTCCCACCGAGCGGGGTACCCGCCCCGGCCACCAGCGTCGCGCCGGGTCCCGCCGGCAGGGTGGCGCCTGGCCCTGGCAGGAGGGTGTGGCTCGTGCCGGCGGTCGGCGCTACGCCTGCCGGCAGGGTGGCGGCCGTGCCGGCAGGTTGGCCGTCATCCGACCCGACCGGGGCGGACACGGCGTCGGGTGCCCACGGCGCGGCGTCGTGCGTCGCAGCGGGCGGGGCGGGCGGGGCCTGCACCGGGGCGGGCGACGGCGGTGCCGGGGCGGGCCCGGCTGCGCCGGCCGGCCCGGGACGTCGGCCCGGCCGGGGCAGCGGCAGGTCGGTGAGCGCCCCCTCGGCCACCGGCAGCTCGGGCTGCTCCAGCACGGTCGGCGCGACCCCCAGCTCGCCGTGCAGCAGCCGGGCCACCAGCGGCACCCGGGACGAGCCGCCGACGAGGAACAACCCGGCGAGCCGGTCCGGGGTGAGGCCCGCCTCGGCGACCACCTCCCGGGTCCGGGCGACCGCCCGGATCAGCAGGGGAGTGGCGAGTTGCTCCAGCTCCGCCCGGGTGAGCGGGACGGCGGTTTCCAGGCCGGGCACCGCGACCGGTGCCACCGCGACCCGGGACAGCATCTCCTTCGCCCCCCGGACGTTGTCCCAGAGCTGCTGCCGGTCCCGCCACTGCCCGGTCGTCTCCGGCCGGGTCAGCCGGGCCCACAGCGCCGCCTGCGCGTCGCCGAGCCGCTCACCGAGCCGTCCGAGCAGGGCCGCGTCCAGGTCCAGTCCGCCGAGGTCGGCCATCCCGCCGGTGGCGATCACCGTGAAACCCGAGTCGCCCCAGGGGTCGGCGCCCTCGTTGCGGACCACCGCCACGTCCAGCGTGCCGCCGCCGAAGTCGAACACGGCGACCGCCTCGCCCACCGGCACCGGTCGGCGCAGCACCTCGGTGTAGTAGCGGGCCGCCGCGACCGGTTCCCGCAGCAGCCGGGTGCCGACCGGCACCGGACCGGACATGGTGTGCTCGGCGGCCGACGGCCAACCGGCCAGGGCCAGCGCGTCGTGCAGCACCTGCCGTCGGGGGGCTTCCCAGGCGGCGGGGTAGGTGAGTACCGCCGGGGGCAGGAACCCCACCGTCGCCACCGTCTGCTCGGCGACCGCCCACAGGGTCGCGGCGAGCAGCTCCGCCGGGGCGTACGACCGGTCGCCGAGGAGGACCGTCGGGTCGTCCACCCGACGCTTCGGGTTCGGCTCGTAGCGCGTCGGGTCCGCCTGGGCCAGCCGTTGGGCGTCCCGGCCGACGTGCAGCCGGCCGTCGGTGTCGGCGTACACGCCGGAGGGGAGGATCGGGTGACCGTCGACGAGCAGAGGTCGGGTCCGCCCGTCCGGCCAGCGCAACACGGCCACCGTGTTGGAGGTGCCCAGGTCGATCCCGAGGGCGTATCCGTCCTGCTGGCCTGCCATCCGTCGCTACCTCCACCGGGCGAGGGGATGCCCGGTCCCGCATGGTACGCAGCCCGTGCCGCCCCGCCGCCGGCCGTGCTCACTGCCGTCATGACCCCGGGGCCGGACCACCGGGCCCGCTCAGCCCCGACGGCCGGGTTCGCGGGGCGGGATCGCGTCGGCGTAGGAGCCGGCCGGCCCCGAGTAGCGCACCCCGTCGCGGTACGGCATGCCGTTCGCGGTGCACCCGTGCAGGCCCAGCGTCTGCTGCTGCATCACCGGCGCAGGTCGGCCCCGCCCCGGGCACCGCTCGTGGCCGTGGCCCAGCCGGTGCCCGACCTCGTGGTTGACCATGTACCGCCGGTAGACGGCCAGGCTCGCGCCGTAACCCGGCACCCCCTTCACCCAGCGGGCCACGTTGATCACCACCCGGTTGCCGTTGCGGCACGAGGTGTAGCCGTCCGCCGCGTCCCCGCACAGCTCGTCGCGGGTGCCCGGGGTGGCCAGGTGGACGGTGAAGTCGGCCGGGCCGCCGGGGCCGACCCGCCACAGCCGCAGCGTCCCGCCCGTGGTCCACCCCTGCGGGGCGGTCAACGTCGTGCCGACCTCGGCCGCGAACTGCGCCACCGGCAGCCCCCGGATGTCGCCTTCCACGGCGACCCGGTACCGCAGCAGCCGCCCGGTTCCCGCCGGGGCCGCCGGCTCACCGGCCGCCACCTGCCAGCGGTTGGTCCCGTCCGCCGGATAACTGACCGGTGCGGGTGCCGCCCCGCCAGGTCCGCCCGCCCCGCCAGGTCCGCCCGCCCCGCCAGGTCCGCCCGCCCCGCCAGGTCCGCCAGGTCCGCCCGCCCCACCAGGTCTGCCCGGCCCACCCGCCGGGCCGGAGTCACCCGGCCCGATCGGCCCGCCCGCCCGGCCGGAGTCACCGGGCCGGTCCGACATCCCGGCGGGGACGGCCGGGGACGCCGGCCCCGCCGGGGGACGCTCTGCCGCCGGCATCCCGCAGCCGGTCAGCCAGGCCGCCATCAGCAGCGCCGTCACCGACCGTCCGCGTGGGCCGGTGCCGGTGCGGGGGCTAACCTTCGTCGCCATGGTGCCTCCTCCGCCCACCGCCGGGCGGCGTCGGGCAGCGGGAAGGACGGGCGGTCCGCCGGAACAGTTGATCCCGACGGGACTCAACCTTTCGGTGCCCCCGCCCGTCCTGTCCGGCGTGGTAGATGGGAAGAGCGGGCATGGCCCGGGGTGACGCCGAGTTCGTCGAGTTCGCCCGGTCCGCCTCCGGGCGGCTCAGACACGCCGCGTTCCTGATGACCGGCAACCACCACCAGGCCGAGGACGCCGCGCAGACCGCCCTGGTCCGCACGTACGCGTCCTGGTCCCGGATCCGCGACGAGGACGCCTACGGGTACGCCCGCACGGTGCTGGTCAACCACCTCGTCGACGGGTGGCGGCGGCCGATCCGGGAGTACCCCACCGACGACCTGCCCGAGCAGCGGCGCGGCGACGTCGCCGACGACGTGGCCACCCGCCGTTGGCTGCTCGACATCCTCGGCGCGCTCAGCCCTCGCGAGCGGGCCATCGTCGTGCTCCGCTACTACTTCGACCTACCGGAGGCACAGGTGGCCCGCGAACTGGGCGTATCGCTCGGCACGGTGAAGAGCACCGGTTCCCGGGCGTTGCAGAAGCTGCGCGCCACCGGGACCCCGGCGACCCAGGGGACCGGCCGATGACCGAGCTGGAGCAGTTGCGCCGGGCGATGCGGGCGACCGAACGGCCGTACCCAGAGGACCTCGACCTGACCGTGATCATGCGCGACGGCCGGCGGTTGCGTCGCCGCCGCCGGCTCGCCGGGGCGGGCGCGGCGGCGCTGGTCACCGTGCTGGTGGCCGGCGGTGTGGGGCTCGGCGTGCGGTGGACCCGGCCGCCGGCACCGGACCGCCCACCCGCCCGGGTGGCCACCGTGCCCGACGCGACGCCCCCGGCGACGTCGCCGCCGACCCCCGGACCCACCCGGTGGAGGCCGCCCTCCCCGCAGCCGATCGGCGAGGTGGTCGACACCGGCATCCGGTACGGCGTCGACCAGCGGGTGTTCTACCTGGTGGCGGTCGACGTGCCCGAGGAGCCCAGGGTGCGGGTCGGGTTGATGGCCGGCCGCCGCAGCCCCGCCGGCGGGTTGACCAACGACATGGTCATCAACGACGTGCAGGGCAGCGACCGGCGACCGGGCTTCCACGAGATCGGGTACGACGAGGCGACCCCCCCGGACGACGACCGCCCGCCGGTGCCGACGTTCGGGTACTTCGTCGGGCCGGCGACCCGGATCGTCGGCACCGTCAGGGGCCGGCAGGTCGACGCCCGGCTGGCCCGGTGGAGCACCGACCCGGAACTGGTGATCTTCTGGTTCGATCCGGTCGACCTCACCCCCGGCGTACGACTCGACGGCATCGTCGCCCGGGACGCGGCCGGCCGGCGGCTCTGACCCGGACGCCCGCCCAGATCCGCCGGACGCGGCCCGGTGTCGGCCCCCGCTCTGTCGGCCCCCGTTCGGTCGGTCTCCGCTTCGTGGGCCGGTGTCGGCCTCGGCTCCGTGGGCCGGTGTCGGCCTCCGCTTCGTGGGCCGGTGTCGGAGCCGCCCACCGCAGCGGTGGCGGCCCCGGGGGCCGACAGCCGCACCGGCTTGTATCCTCCCCGGCGTGACGCGCCCCGACTGGTCAGACGTCCGCGGACGACTCGCGCTGCTGGCCGCAGCCCCCGGTGCCGGCGCGGTGTTCGGTGCCGCCGACCACGGGTGGCAGCTCGAACCGCCGTTGACCACCGAGGAGCTGGCGCAGGCCGAGGCGCAGTTCCAGGTCGAGCTGCCCGCCGAGTACCGGTCGTTCCTGCTGGAGGCGGGACGGGGTGGAGCCGGGCCGGCCTACGGGCTCTTCCCGATGCGGCGGCTCGACGGCCGGTGGCAGTGGGAGGGCGACGGCGCCGACCTCACCACCCCGGAGGCGCTCGGGCGTCCCTTCGCCCACGTCGCGGCATTCAACCCGGCCGACGGCCTGCCCGCCCACCCGGACGAGGACGACTACGACTCGCAGGAGGCGTTCACCGCCGCGCAGGACGCCTACGAGGAGCAGTACGAGAGGCTCGTCTTCACGCCCGAGCACTCGATGGGCATGCTGTACCTGTGCCATCTCGGCTGCGCGCTGCGGGAGGCGCTCGTGGTCAGCGGCCCCGCCCGGGGTCGGATGTGGGCGGACGACATCGCCGAGGGTGGTGGTTTCCGGCCCCTGCACGACGACGACGGCACGCCGCTCGGCTTCGCCCGCTGGTACCGGCGCTGGCTGGCGGCAGCCGAGGCCCAGGTCGCAACCGGATCCGCCCCGGCATAGCCGCCCCGGGCCGGCCCGGCTGCGCGCCGGTTACGACGGCCCACGGTGGCGGGCCCGCTGCCGACCGGCACCCGCACGGCGGTCCAACCTAGCCGTCCCCGTCGACCGTGAACGGGCGGTATCCCGGTGGCACCTCGCTGACCTGCAGGTCGGAGAAGACCAGGGTGAGCACGTGGGCGTTGGTCTCGATCAACACCTCGTGGAAGTCGAGCCCGGTCGCCTCGGCCCAGCTCCGCGCGGTGGCCGACTCCGCCTGGACCCGGGCCCCCGGATAGAGCGCGTGCCACTTCACCCCCCACACGTACCCGTCCAGGTCGACGCCTGTCTCGTGGCCGATCAGGCGATCGTCCAGGGACGCCCGCCAGGTGACCGGCGGGACCGAGGTCCGGCAGTGCGCCTCGACGCAGTACCGGAACCGGTAGCGCAGGTAGGTCGGCGCGATCTCGGTGCGGGGATCCGCGGTCACGTGGACGATGGCCTCGTAGTCCCGCATGTAGTCGGTGAACCCGTGGTAGACCAGCGCGTGGTCGAACACGTCGTCGAGGGCACGGCCGAGGGTCTCGAGGTCCACGGCGCTGTTCTACCCCACACGTCGACGTGTCGCACCGCGCCGACCGGCGGGCCGGAGGGTGCGGGGGGCCGGAGGGTGCGGCGGGCCGGACGGCGTCACCTGCGAGGACCGCCGTCGGTGAGAAGCTGGACGCGGATCGACCGGCTCGGGTGACGCGCCCGGTCGTCGGCGGGTAAATCGCTGTGAGGGGACCGCCCTGCCTCCTACCGTGAGGCGGATGGGGCATCGACAGGATCGGATTCGACGCGAACTCGGATCGTTCATGAGGGCGTACGGCCGGGTGGCGGCCAGCAACTGCAGCGATCCCAATGACCGCAATTACAGCCACAAGTTCGAAGCTGAGATCAAGCGGATGAAACCGGAAGACCTCGATCGCCTGCTGCGCGACGAAGACGATGGCGACGAGGACGACTGACTGTCGAACCCGGATCCGCCGAGCGTGGCGGACCTGCGCTCAGCTGGCGCGGCACCTTGATGGCGGTACGACGGAGCCGCAGGCGGATGAGTCGTAGCGTGACGTGACCGGTCGGGGTGAGGGGGTCCGCGACCTGATCACCGAGGTCTCGGCTGCCATCCCGGCGATCCCGCCCGAACCGGCTCGTGACGCCGGGAGCCGATGCCAGTCACCTAGTGGGGGAAGTAGCCGACCCAGGTGCCGCGATCAGGCGGTTCACCTGGTCTTTTGGGTGGAGCGGGCGACGGGAATCGAACCCGCACCGTCAGTTTGGAAGATCGTTCTCGGCGGTCATGATCTGCCCGGATCGCCTGGTCAGTGGTCGGGTCGTCGTGCCCGATCATGACCGCTGGGGACCGTCTGGCACACCGGCTACTGGCACGTGGCTGGCACGGCTGCGCGGTGGGCGCGTGGCTGTCCGGCGGCGTGCGGCTTACCGCCCCCGGCCTCTCGGGCCGGGGGCGGCTTGCCGTGTTGCCGGCTCTCCGCGCGCCTGGACCCGGTACCCGGTGGCAAGCCGCGAAGCGGCGCGGCAGCCGATCGCCCCAGCCTCTGCGGTGGTTGACCGTCCTGCGATCGTCACGACCGCAAGTCGCTGGTCAGTCGCCATGCGGACAGTTTCGATGTCCGGTCTCCGGTACGGTCCCGCAGTGGACCTTCGATCCCGGCGAGCTGACACCAGACGAGTAGTAGGCACCTCTGCGTCGCTCGCAGGCTTGCTGATCTCCGCGCTTACTGTGGCAAGCGACGCAGGGAGGGCGGAGTTGCATGTCCTCGCTGGCCTTCTTGTGCTTGTTGGCGTTGGACTGCGCATAGAGGCTGCGATCATTGCTCCCCAGGCGTAGCAAGAGCCATGGTTGGCCGCGTGCGGCCGATGCCGGCCGGAGGCCGCCAGCAGGCCAGTGCGCGGCCAACGCGCCGGGGTCTGCTGCACCGATAGGTGACAGTTTCAGTCACGCGGCCTGATTGGCCGGTGGGGTCATGATGGTCTCGTACTCGATGGGGGTCAACCGGGA